>NZ_KI912442.1:0-132909 GCF_000518465.1 Paenibacillus sp. J14
CTTGCCTTCAAGCGATAGTAAGTGGCGCGAGGGATTCCGATCCAGGCGCAAGCTTGTTGCACACTCACTTCTCCTCGAATCGACTCAATCCACTCTATTACAATCTTTGACGATGCCCCCTCTCCATCTCGTTGTACTTTTTTAGCAGCTCTAGTTGTTGTTTCAAAAACCGGTTCTCCGCCTTAACCTTCCCTAATTCCGAGGTATGTTCGGGTCCTTTGCCATAGCTGTATTGTTTACCTACTGGCTGCTCTAAACGGTTCTGCTCGCCATTGCGATACCATCTCATCCAAGTTTCCGCTTGTGTCTTATTTCGGATATTTAATTGCTCCATAATTTCCTTCACCGGTGTACCAGACATTTTCATTTCAATTGCCTTCATTTTAACTTCTAGGGGGATAACTAACTCTTGTTCCCAATGAAAAAAAACACCTCCAAGGTTGTCTCCATATCTTACGACATGGGCGAATTTTCTTGAAGGTGTTTTTATTTGTCCCACACTATGGGGTCAGTCCCGTCAATGGATTCACTCTGCTTTTTGCGATTCGATGGCCCAGGGCTGGCGCTCGGTCCGCACCGTCTGCCCAGATTGGACCGCCTGCTCCATCATCAAGGACAGGTATTGGTCCTGGGCCGCCTCCGCCAAGCTGTAGAACGAAGGGCCTCCATGTACGTATTGCCCCATCTTCTCCAAGCTGGTGGCGATGGCGATCTCTTCGTCCGTCAGCCGTCCCGGCCGGAACGGGTTCACGTACACCCATTCGGAGCCGGCCAGCACACCTTCGTGGTAATACCCCAAGAGGCTGCCGTTCTGGCCGGCATCCACCCGCCGCAGCTGCAGCTCCACCGGGGTGCGGAAATCGCGAAGGTAGCGAAGCTCCGTCCCGTCGATTTCCCCCCGGACGCCGCGCACCAGCACGCGATGACGCCGGATCGGTGAGAAATATTGATCGTAGGTGAAATCGAACAATGCCGTCCGCTCACCGAACCTAAGCAGCGCAATCGTCTGAGACGAAGTGACGATCTGCTCCACCTCCGGCCAGCCTCCGCGGCCGGGGCCTTGAACGAGCGGGGAGGAAATCTGCTCCCCGCGGATTTCCGCCTCCTCGAATCCCACTCCGAGCAGTTGCCGAATCAGGCTGATGCCGTGATAGCCGTGTCCCGCCGATACCTGCACGTGCGACACCTCGCCCAAGAGACCCGACCGCGCGACGGCAAGGCGGGCCGCATGCATCGGCTGGAACAGGAACTGCTCGGCCACTTGAATTTTCGCCGTAGATCCAACGGTTTCATAGAGTTGGTACAGCCCGGACAGATCGACCGCCGGCGGCGTCTCCGTCAGCACGGGTATGCCCGCTGCAGCGAGCCGAACCAAGTACTCCGGCGTAACCGTCCGAGGCAACGACAACACCACAAAGTCGAAATCCCGCTGCTTCAGGAAGGTCTCCCAATTTGTTGTCACCGGAACGCCCCATACCCGGTTCACTTCCCGGCCTTTTGCCTCGTCCCGCATATAGATGTTGCTCACCTCAAAACGCTCCGGCAGCGCGCGGGCAATCCGCAAATAAAATTCAGCCCGCCAACCGCCGCCAACCATTCCGATCCGCAGCTTGCCTCGATTGTCCATCGTCTCTTTGCTTCCTCCTCAAGTCTGCCAACCCATGCGTCAGACCCGGATCACACACGGATACATCCCCGCCGGAACCCATCGTTAGAAGGGCAACACGACGGCGATAATCAGCGCGAGGATACGCGCCATATTGGTCAGCAGGAAATTTTTCACCGATAAGCCAAACGTAAATTGCTTGGTAGGCTGCGCAGTAAACGTTCGGATATTTTTGGACACTGGCACCACGGTGAGGAGAACCAGCAGCAGTATCAATGGATGAACCCCCAGGATCGCCAGTACAATCACATCCACGTAGGCCGCATAATAGAGCAGTTTAAACAACAGCAGCGCCGGACCTTTTCCAATGTAAATCGGTAAGGTGTAGCGTTTGTTGTCGATATCCTCTTCCATATCGCAAATATTGTTGGCCAGCATGATGTTGGCAATGCCAAGAATCGCCGGTATGGAGATGAGGAAGACCAGCAGCGTCTCCAGCAAATGAACTTGGAGAATCACCGTGCCGCCCTGCAGCGAAAGTGAAGCCAATTGGTCGCCCGCATGGATGTAAGCCGACACAAATATAATAACAAATCCCATGAACAGTCCGGAAAAAATTTCGCCCAGCGGCATCCGGGAGATCGGTATCGGCCCAAAGGAATATAAAATGCCAACCGCAAACGACAACGCGCCCAGCAACAGCAGCAGCCACCCGGTCTGAAGGAACAGCAGCACTCCTGCGGTCACTGCGATCGTGAACAGCAAAATAATCAGTGCCAGCACCGCGGTTGGATTCATGCCGTACTTGACGATGGCATTATGTTTTTCATAGCCATAGCCGTGCTTGCGCTTCGCTTTTTTATAATCCATATAGTTGTTGATCGCCGTCGTGGTCATGTCGAAGCTGAGCAAGGAAATCAGCATGAGCACAAAATGCCAAGGCTCAAACACATGGAACCGGTAAACAGCATAGACCGTGCCAAACAAAAGCGGAATCATGCTTGCGGCCTTCGTCTGGATTTCCACCAGCTTGAGAAATTTGGTGATCGCCATTCTCCATCATCCTCTTTTTATCTAGTTAAAAAGAAGATATCTTACTTTTGAAATAATGGCTGTTGAATATGTCCTTGACAAATGGATTTGAGCGAAATTTCACAAACTGATGTATTCGATTCGTTTGCCATGACCTGAAGGCTTAAGCTAAAATGCAAGTAAGTTGTACCATTACTGTAGAAGAGGGGTTCGCGTATTGTCCATGTTCTCCACAGAAGACCTGATTGGATCTTTGATTTTTCTACTTATCCTCGCTGTGATCGCCGTATTGAATTTGCGTAAAATGAGTTCCGGGGCTTACGATCTCAAGGCGCTGCGCAAACGCGGTCTGGTGTGGACGGAAGTGGCGGTCGCCTTGTTTCTGCTGCAGCTCTTGCTGCGTAAGGGAGACAACCGCTTTCTAGTGGTCCTTGGCATGGTGGTGTTGTTTGCTGCCAGTCAATGGCTCGGAGCGATCTATTTGGAACGGAAAGAAAACCGAGGGGAGAAGAAATAAATCAGCTGGGCAGCGGCAAACCGGAATCAGCGGTCATCCGGATCGTGTCGCCGCCCCGCTTGACATCATACATCGTTGCATCGGCGAGCCGAAGCATATCCTCCAAGCTTGCGTTCCCATCCGGTGACAGACTGATGCCAATGCTGGCCGAGATACTGATCCGTCTTCCCCGATACACATAACCTTCAGCCAGGCTGGATCGAATGCGGTCCAGCACTTTTAATACCCCGTCCTCCTGCAGGCCTACCAGCAAAATCACGAATTCATCCCCGCCCAAACGGCAAACCGTATCCTCCGCCCGGACTAGGGTGACCAGCCGGCCTGCGATATGCTTCAACAGTTCATCCCCGGCTTCATGGCCGTAGGTGTCGTTCACTTCCTTGAAATTGTCCAGATCCAGGAACATCAGGGCGACGGGCTCTCCTTGCCCTTGCGTTTCTGCGTACTTGGCATAAAATTTTGCCCGATTGGCTAGTCCCGTCAGCTCGTCATGATAGGCCAGGAATTGAATTTTTTCCTCTAGCTGCTTCCGTTCCGTGATATCAATAACGACCCCTTCCAGCCTTACGAGATGCCCATGGTTGTTGAAATACGGCCGTGCCCGGTTCTGGAACCATCTGATTTCACCGTCGGGCCGAACGATGCGGCATTCCTTCGTGGAGTTCGTTTTTCGAAGGATGAGTTCATGCTGGATCTCGAGGAATAGCTTCAAGTCCGCAGGGTAGATGATCTCCTGCACTTGCCTCCCCTTCAGGCTCTCTTTCGAATATCCCGTAATTTGCTCGAACCCGGAGGAAACCTCCAATTCCATTTTACTGAGGTCATAAGCCCAGACCCCAACGGATGCGTTTTCAAGGATATCATTCAAAGGCAACTTGTCGCTTTCAGTTCGAGGTGACAGCATCTTCGTCGTCAGTACATAGATCAAGCAAAACGATAAGATAAACAGACCGTATACCACAAAAAATACAGCATCGCCGCGTTCCAGCTTCCCGCTCAACAGCGCCCCCCGGTATGCCAGCGCTAAATACAGCATCGACAGAAGATGAAGTGCGCCTGCCACCGCGACCGCAAGATAATGATGATACATCAAGCTGAGGAGCGGCAGCAGCCCCAGGAATATATAATTCGTCACGGACAAATCCGT
Organism: Paenibacillus sp. J14; assembly: GCF_000518465.1. NCBI lineage: Bacteria > Bacillati > Bacillota > Bacilli > Caryophanales > Paenibacillaceae > Paenibacillus > Paenibacillus sp. J14. The sequence goes on from NZ_KI912442.1 coordinate 4,303, forward strand.
GAATACCATTACATTGAGGTAAATGAATAGCATCACTAGCGTTAAGATCATCGTAAGCCGCGGCCAGCGGCGTCTTACCACAAATCCGGCCAGCACCAAGAGCAGAGAAGCGCCCAAGATCGGTTGTGCCACTTCGAAATGCCGATGAACCAGCATTTGCAGCACACTGGCAACAATAAACAAGCCGACAAGCAATTTCAGCATCCAGATGTTTTTGATATGAATTTGGTGGGCGTTCATCCGTTCTCCCCCCTTAAAGTGAGGCTCATGATAAAATGAATGTATTGGGTACAAAGAACTACGTCTAAGGAAATATTATACTACAACTGCAAAATTGTGCTACACGATTTTATCAGCAACACCCAAATAAAAAAAAACCGGAGCGATATCCTCCGGCTTGAATCTCATACCTTCATGCAGATGTCACGGCACATATTGCTGTACGATCCGGACGACCTTGCCTTCTTTCAGCGTGAGGTGATATGGGAATAGGCTGAGATCCAGCAGATCCGTCTGTTGGAACAACTCCCTAAATTTCTTTAAGGTTACGGTTTCATCTGCCTTGATTTCGATATCCTCCGGCTTACCGGTACGGTCATAAATCTGCAGTATAACTTCAGCTTCCGGGGAAACCGGATAACTCACCGATTCCTCTGCGTCATTGACGATATAATAGCCGTCCGGTGGTCCGTCAATGCCAGCCTCCGGTTCGCGTTCTGCGAAGATCGCCGCCGCCTCATCCCCCTGATACCACAAGATCGGGTCCACCGTGAGAACTCCTCCGTCAGAATCAAGGCTCACGGCGTTCAAGTATACCGTAACCGTCTCGGGTAACTGCAGCTCCGCCATCCCAACAGTCGACGACTTGGCTCCTGTTCCCGTTCCCGCTCCGGCAAGAAACCCGAAGGACGACGGCGCATGGGCATCCAGCCCGGGTAACATCACAATGAGCGCCAGGGGAAGCAGCGCTGTAAACCAATTTTTCATGTCAGGTCCGCCTTTCTCATGTCTGCACATCCAGCGATTTACCGCCTCAGGATTTCCATTGTATGGCTTACAGGTTCATTATATGACGGCCTGCCGAAAAAAGGGTCTCACCCCGGTTAAAACAAGTAACAAAATCTTCTTCAATTTCCTAGTGCGCCGGAAAAAAAGCCAGTTGAATCACGAAGATCACGCCAAACACATAAAGCAACGGGTGAACGTCCCGCCCTTTGCCGCTGACCAGCTTCATCACCGGATACGTGATGAACCCAACAGCGATCCCGGTGGCGATGCTGGCGGTGAGCGGCATCATCAACAGGATCGCGAAGGCCGGAAACGCCTCATCGAACGATTTCCACTGAATCCGGGCCAATCCTTCCATCATAAAGCAGCCCACAATAATCAAGGCAGGTGCGGTGATGGCCGGAAGACCGGAGATCGCCCCCACCAGCGGCGAGATGAACATCGACAGCAGGAACAGTACAGCGACGACGAGTGATGTCAGGCCGGTGCGACCGCCCGCCGCCACGCCGGTCGTCGATTCGATGTAGGTGGTGGTGGGGCTCGTACCGAACATCGAACCGATGGTGGTCGCCGTCGCATCTGCGAGCAATGCGGCCTTGGCCCGAGGAAGCTCGCCGTTCTTCATAGCGCCGGTTTGTTCCGTAACGCCAATCAGCGTGCCGGTCGTATCGAACAGCGTAACGAGCAGAAATGCGAATACGGTCGTGTACAGCCCTTGGCTAAAGACGCCGGACAAATCCAGGTCGAAGAAGACCGGCGCAGGCGGCACAGACACGAAGCCGTCCAATTTCAGTTGACCGGTAAAATAGCCCACCACCGCGGTCAGTGCCATGCCGATAAACAGCGCGCCGGGAACGCGGCGGGCCATCAGCACCAGTGTGACAAAGACGCCAAACAAGGTCAGCAACGTCACCGAGCGGTGCAAATCGCCAAATGTCACGAGGTTGTCGGGATTCGCCACGACGATGCCAGACATTTTGAGCCCTAAGAAGGCGATGAATAACCCGATCCCCGCAGTAATGCCGAACTTCAGCGAATCAGGAATCGCGCGGATCAGCGCTTCCCGCAGCCGGGTTAAGCTTAGCAGCAGAAACAGCACCCCGGCAAAAAACACCGTGCCCAGCACGGTCTGATAAGACAATCCGGTGCTGGCAACCACGCTCGTGAAGTAGGCGTTCAACCCCATGCCGGGAGCGATGGCGATCGGATGCCCGGCGAACAGCGCCATAAACAGCGTGCCGACAACCGCCGCAATCACGGTAGCCATAAACACCTGATCAAACGGAACTCCAGCCGCGCTTAGCACAGCGGGGTTGACGACCAGGATGTAGGCCATCGCCAGAAAGGTAGTTAGCCCGGCGAACAGCTCGGTGCGAATGGTCGTTCCATGTTCTTTTAATTTAAAAAACCGGTCCATAATCAATGGATGCCCCTTCCTTCTGAATATTCATGTTGTCAGTATAGCCAATCATTCCCTATGCCATCATCCCTGTTCCTTGCCGGATGTTCAATCGAAATCTTCAAGTTTTCCAGAATGTTCACATCTAGTCAACGTGAAAAAAACCGGTCCGATGGAAACTTCCCACCGAACCGGTCTGTGTCCGTCTCAAGCATAGACGGCCTTTGATTTCCTTTACAATTAACGCGATTCCGGGTTAACCTCCGGCTTAAACTCCGGATGGCTGCCTGCAGCAACCTGCGTTTCCTCCGGCGCATAAGTGCGGCGCAGGAACAAGCCGATCACCAACGCCACCACGCCAACGTACATCGAAATGGTAAACGCTTGGTGCATACCGGACACCAGTGCGTTCCCCAGCTCGGCTGGATCCTGCGGATTGGCCGAAGCTTTCAAGTAACGTTCTTGGCCATGCGAGAAGATGCTGATGAACAGCGCGGTGCCGATCGCGCCCGACACCTGCTGCAGTGTGTTCATGATCGCGGTGCCATGCGGATACAAGTTACGAGGCAGCTGGTTCAGCCCCGTCGTTTGCCCTGGCATCATCACCAAGGAAATTCCGATCAGCAGCGTAATATGCAACGCGATGACCTCTCCGGTCGAGCTGTCCGTCGACAAGCCGCGCATGAACCACAAGGTGGCGATCACGATGATAAGCCCCGGCGCGATCAACGCGCGCGGACCAAATTTATCGAACAACCGTCCCGCCACCGGTGACATCAGACCGTTGATTACCCCGCCGGGAAGCAAGACGAGACCAGCGGCGAACGGTGCCAGCAGCAGCGCGCCTTGCAGATACATCGGCAAGATAATCAGCGTCGAGAACAAGGTCATCATCATGACCATGAGCAACGCGGCCGACAAGGCGAACATCGGGTACTTGAAGACGCGGACGTCCAGAGTTGGCTCAGCGACTCGCAGCTGCCGCCAAACGAACAAGACTAAAGCGATAAATCCGGCAACCAGGCAGGTATAGACAACAGGACTTGACCACCCTTCACCTTCGCCCGCGTGGCTAAACCCGTATACGATACCGCCAAAACCAATCGTTGACAGCAGAATGGACAGCAGATCCACCCGCGGTCTCGTTAATACCGACACGTTCCGCAAATACAGCGCTCCGTAGACAATGGACAATACCGCGAGCGGAATCACCAGATAGAACAGCCAGCGCCAATCCAGCACATCCAGGATTAAGCCGGACAGCGTAGGACCAATAGCCGGACCAAACATAATGACCAGACCGATCGTGCCCATGGCCGCCCCTCTTTTTTCCGAAGGATAGATCGTTAGAATGGTGTTCATCATGACCGGAAGCAGCAGCCCTGTTCCGATCGCCTGAATAATCCGACCCAGCAGCAGCACGCCAAACGAAGGAGCAATCCCGCAGACAACCGTTCCGACCAGAAACAGAATCATCGCCGACAGGAACATCTGCCGCGTCGTAAACCATTGAATCAACAGCGCCGTAATCGGCACCAGAATCCCAATCACTAACATATAAGAAGTAGAAAGCCATTGTATCGTCGAAGGCCCCACGCGCAGTTCTTGCATCAAATCCGTGTAGGCCACATTCAGCAACGTTTCATTTAATATGGACACAAAGGCCCCGATGACCAGGGCGATCGTAATCGGCAGACGCCTGATCCCTTCCACACCGGCGCCATGAGCCGATGACATCGATGATGTATTCATTTGTAGGGTTACCTCCATCTTCTCCTATTTTGGGACTTTACGCCTCTCTCTAGGTTAATCTATATAAACAAGGCAAAGCGTGCCTTGGGGTTCACGACGGGGAAGTTGTGTAGACCATTCTATATATTAAAATTTAAGGAAAGAGGCGCTGATCTCACTTCCTTCTGCCGCAAGGGCTCCTGAGCAACGGGGCTCAGGAAGGAAAAAGCCGCGGAACCAGACGAGCTGCTGTGTGCAGCGGCTGGCTGCTCTTCTGCGTTAAGCACATGATGATCGAACCTTCGACGATCCCATTGATCAGCACGGCTAAATCCGCCGATTCTTCCGCACTGTAGCCGGAAGCGATAAATTTCTTCTCCAGTTCAGCGATCCAAGCGTTATACACGTCACAGCAAGCCTGACGAATATTCTCGTTGCTGCGGGCGGTCTCATGGGCAACGATGCCAATCGGCACCCCCAGCGTTGCATCCTCGCGATCATAGTTGTCGGCAATCAGAAGCAGCAACGCTTGCACAGCCCCAACTGCATCTTCGGTAGAGTCCAGTACAGCGCGCAAGCTCTCCAAAGTGACGTTCTTGGTATACACAACAGCTTCACACGCGAGTTGCTCTTTCCCTTCGGGGAAATGGTAATACAACGATCCCTTGGGCGCACCGCTCATTTGAGTGATCTGGTTCAGCCCCGTCGCGTTATAGCCTTGACACTGCAGCAGCTTGGCCGTTGTTTCGATCAGCAACTGACGGGTCGGATTCTGATTGGGCATGCATACCGGTACCTTTCCGCGTAAGATTAGACCGATTGGTCTACATGATGATAAACGATGTCCAAGGACTATGTCAACACTTTTTAGGCCCGGTATGCCCCCATTTTATAGGCGAAGGTACATCTCATGAAGGCTGATTTTATCGCGAACAAAGCCATGCCGATCCAAAAATCCTTCCAGCAGTGCATTATCCGGCAAGGAAGCGGTGAACTTCACGAAGCCTAACTCCTCGCGGGCAGCGACCAACATCCGGGTGGCCAAGCCTTGACCCCGGTGCTGATGGCTGACAATCAGCATATTGATCTTACCGGTCGGACTGATCGAGAGCCCTCCGGCCCATTCACCGTCCACCCGGACGCCGTAATAGACGTTAGACGGAGTTCGTTGCTGATACTCCAAGTCGTTTTGCCAGTTGATATGAAAATATCTCCAAGGCCCCACCAGATTGGCAAAGGTCTCGAACTCGATTCGCTCCACCGGCGCTCCCGCGGAAGCCCCCTGCGGGGCCTCCAGTCGGGATGCATCGGGAAGGGTGAAGTACGAGACGTCGTATACACGGCGGTATCCTCTTTTTAAATAGAAAGCGATCGCCCGGTCGTTCCCGGCAATGACCTCCAGGAACAACTGCTTGCAACCGGCATGCAGCGCCTCCTCCCGGTGCAGATCCATCAGGCCGGCACTTACGCCTTTGCCGCGATATTCCGGGCTGACGGCCAGTGCGCCGCAGCGCATTGTCCGGACGGACTCATAGACCTTGCTGCCGCCTAAGACAACCCCCACGGGTTCATCGCCGTCGAGAGCTACGAAGGAGTGCTCACGCGCATTGCCTTCCGGACCAAAGAATCGATCCGCAAATTCCGCTTCGGTCAAATTAAATTGGATGATATAATCGGCAAAACCGCGTTGAAACGCCTGATATATCGTGCTCATGTCCAGGTCCGTGCCTCGCTCATATCGAATCATCGTCTCGTTCTCCTCCCTCGTATGGCTTTTTACCAGGCGTACGCTTTTGGCGCTTCACCACCCGGACCCGGGAAAATTTCGTCAATAGCTTTGAGCGTATCCTCACTCAGCTCGACTTCGACAACCCGCAGCGTTTCCTCGAATTGCTCCAGCGTCCGCGGCCCGATAATCGGCGCCGTCACCGCCGGATGCGCCAGCGTCCAGGCGAGGGCCACCGTGGCTTCGGATTCGCCCAGCTCTTTGCACAGGTTGCTAAACCGCTCCAGCTGCGGGCGCAGCTTCTCGAGCCGTTCGGTCTGCTTCGCCGTACGCGAGCCCGGCTGCGGATTCAGATTCCCGCCGAGAATCCCGCCGTCCAACGGACTCCACGGGATCACGCCGATCCCCAGCTCCTCGGCTGCAGGCAGAACCTCCAGCTCGGGCAGTCGGCACAGCAGGCTGTACTTATGCTGCTCGGAGACAAGGCCCAGCGCCCCGTGAGCTTTCGCCTCATATTGCGCCTTCACAAGATCCCGCCCAGCGAAGTTACTGGCACCAACGTAACCGATTTTGCCTTGTTTTTGTGCGATATCAAAAGCATTCCATAACTCATCCCAAGAAACGTTCCGGTCGACATGATGCATCTGGTACAGTTCGATATGGTCCGTGCCGAGCCGACGCAACGAATCGTCCAGATGGCGGCGGATTTTGTAGGCCGATAAGCCGGATTGGCCTTCATTGGGATCCGACGCAGGATCGCTCATCGCTCCGTACACCTTCGTCGCCAGCACAACCTTCTCTCTGCGGCCGCCGCCCTGCGCGAACCAACGGCCGATGATCTCCTCGGTCCAGCCGCGATGCGACGTTCCACCGTAGACATTCGCCGTATCGAAGAAATTAACGCCGGCATCAATGGCAGCGTCCATGATTTTAAACGCTTCCTTCTCGTCCGTCGTTGGCCCAAAATTCATCGTTCCCAGGCACAAACGGCTGACCTTCAATCCGGTTCTTCCCAAACTGACGTACTTCATGTCAACAACCTCCTTGAGCGTTTTTTTGGAAGTAATTTGCCATGATGAAATAGTCCAAACCCATTATATACCAGATGGGAGACCCGGGGAAGGCAAGCCGATCCCAGCTAAAGGGGATGGTCGGCTCCCCCTTTGAATCCTTCAAACCCGTCATCTGCCGCGTACATGGGAATAGCCCCCGTCTCCCCTATTGAGGTGCAGCCGAGGGCTTTATTTTATTGGCCCGAATTCTCACTTGTACTGCCGGATGGCGGCGCCGGGACGGGAAGGAGCCCCTCCGGTTCTGCGCCCGGTTCAGATTCAACATAGTGCTTGAGCAACGCCAACTTGTTCTCCCAGAACCGCTCGAAAAACGCCAGCCAGCGCTTCAGCTCCAACAGCGGGTCGGCCTCCAGGCGGTAGCGCGTCTCCCGGCCGACCTTGCGCTCGCGCACAAGGCCAGCCTCTGCCAAGATACGCAAGTGCTTGGATACCGCAGTTCGGCTGATAGGGAACTGGCTGCTGATATCCTTTAGCGCCAGCTCTTGCCCGCTCAGCAACTGCAGCAGTTCTCGGCGCGTCGGGTCGGAAATCGCCTGGAACACATCATGTTTTACAGAAGCGGCCTCTGCCATGACTTACTCCTGTACATATTTAGCCAACGCAGCGACGATACCCGTCCAGCCCTGATCCATACGGCCGCGAACCAGCTCGTGCGCCTCGCCGAACTCAGTCACTTGGTCGGCAGTCCAACCGCCGTGAATCAACGTAAATTCCGTTTGCTCCCCTTTTTCCTCCAACTCAAAGGTCACCGTCCAATCCTTGCCCCAAGTGAACGACAGCCGGTGCGGCGGCTCCAATTCCATCACCTTGCACGGGGAATCTCCAAACGGGCCGGCATGCAGGACAAACTCATAGCCTAATACCGGCTGAAAACTATTCGGCATAAACCAAGCGGCAATCCCCTCCGACGTAGCTACAGCCTCCCATACCCGCGAGATCGGTGCATTGAGCAGCATCGTATGCCGAATATCCGGCAGCTTACCCGTATTGTTCTGTTCCATCATCTATTCTCCTTTATAATCTTGATTGATTAGCTAACATGAAACCAAATGGTTTCCTAATAAAATCGATTATATGACACCATTTGGTTTCATGTCAATCAAAAGAGATCCACCCCAATCCACGAATGCTAGCGAGGATCAATTTAGCGAGAACTCATGAACAAATTTTATTATTCCGATGATAGACATGAATTGGACTACTACGGTAACGTCGACAAAACGAATCTTCCCGATCCCCTTTTGTTTGAGCTTCGCTTCAAACTGGCGGGCGAGAAGATCAATTGAACTTCGCATTTCATTCCCATGACCCGCTATCCTTGCACAAAAAAGATCCGCATCCCCTGCCAAAAGCAGCGATGCGGATCTTCTTCGGATCTAAGCTCCCCCTATAGTTTACGGCGGATCTTAAACAATCGGGCAGACGGCGCGGAAGGCAGAGTCACTGTCAGCTGACCTGCGGCGGCATCCCAGTTCCATGCGCAATCCAAGTCCTGCGGATAGGCACAGCGGATGTCCAGCCCCTCCCCTTGCAGCGACGGAAGCGGCAAGGATTGTGAGGAGGTTTCCCCGCGCGTACGCCATACAGCCAGATATACCATATCGCTGCCCGGCCGGCGCAAGCCAAGGCTGATCCAGTCGTCCTGCTGCTTGGGCAGCCCCAGCGGCCAGAACGGCAATGCCTCCGGAATGTCTGCGCGAATCGTCTTGTAATAGTCCAGCGCCTGCTTCACCAGCTCCCGGCGTCGCGGGCTTAGCTCCGCCAAATGACCGCTCTGATGCACACGCAGCAGCAGCGCATTCACCATATTGAAGACGACCTCTTCATCATCGCCTTCCCGCAGCGGATACGACCAGATAGCGGATTGCTCCGGCGTCAGCGCGGACGGGGATGAAGCGGCAATCGCCGCATAGTTCACGTAATTTTCCTGATCACTGGTCGACTGGATGCTGTGGCGGCTTAACATCGCATAATCCATCCGCATCCCGCCGCTGGAACAGTTCTCGATAACGAGCTCCGGATAGCGTTCAAAAATCCGATCGAGCCAAGCCAAGTATGCTCGGTTATGCTGCAGCAATCCATCGCCGAAGCTGTCCGCCGCCGTTTCCGTCCCGATCCCGGCGTTGATGTTATAGTCCATCTTGATATAGCCGACACCATAGTCCTCCACCAATCGGCGAATGACCTCATCGGCGTGGGCCACCACCTTCGGGTTGCGATAGTCGAGCTGGTAGCGACTGCGGTCCATCACCCGTTTGCCGTGCCGCATGAAGAACCAGCTGTCGTCCGTGTCTGCCAGCTTCGGACTGTTGATGCCCATGACCTCCAGCTCCAGCCATAGTCCCGGCACCATCCCTTTGGTGCGGATATAATCCAATACGTACTTGATCCCTTCCGGGAACCGTTCCGAAGACGGCAGCCATTCCCCCACGCCGTCCCACCACTCACCCGAAGCGTACCAGCCGGCATCGATGCAGAAGTATTCGCAGCCCGCTTCAGCCGCGGCATCAATCAACGGCAGCAGCTTGGTTGTCGTAGGTGAACCCCAAAGACAATTCATATAATCGTTAAAAATAATCCGCAGTTCCCGGTTATCCGCATTCGGTCGGCGAATCCGGCGACGGTAAGCGGTCAGCTGGCCGATCGCTTCCTCGAAGCCTCCCTTCGCCGCGCCAACAGCCACCGGGACGCTGATAAACCGCTCACCCGGTTGAAGCGATTTCCACCAATGGTTATCGTGTTCAGTTGGTCCGCTGAGGAGCAAGGTCAGTTGGTCCACCTGATCGAAGATCTCCCAATGCCAAGAGCCGTTATGTTCGATTTGCCAGAACAAGACGCTCTCCGCCTCGCGGTTCTCCAGAACCGCCATCGGGATATGCTCGGCCGCCGACCAGGAGCCGGTATTGCTGCAGGAGATCCGCTTGGAGCTGCGATCCGTCAAATGAGATAAGCCGAGCTCAGGTAATCGGTATGTGCGCCACTGCAGCTCGCTTTGCCATCCGGTATGGGGGATGGACAGCCGCATTTTCTCGTCCCGATCCTGGCGGCCCTCCTTATCCAACCCGGTCAATGCAAAAGAGGAAACATACTCAATCCCCACCGCTTCCGGCCCGGCATTGTACAGTTCTGCCCAAGCCCGCACCGTCTGTACTCCATCATAGAATTGGATATGCTGCACCGCCTGCAGCCCGGTCTTCGGGTCGCGCAGCGCGATCTCCAGCTTTCTCCCGAACTCGTTGCGCCCGTTGGTATGACCGTTATAAACCATCCGCAGTCCCGGGTACGATGCCCGGTGGGTTCGTCCGTGATATTCGGCCCGATCCTCCCCGGTCAACTGCAGCTCCATCAGGCGAAAGCCAGGTTTCTGCGCTTCCCGGATCACCCCTTCATGCAGCGCATTTGCCCCAAAATGCAGCAGCCGCACATCCTGCTCGTCAGTGACTTCCAATACGAGATGCAAGCCGTTCTCCCGAAGCACGATTCGATTCATCACCCTCGCACACTCCTTTACCTGTCCTGAGTAAAAACAAAACCCAGCACCGATAGAATGGTGCCGGGTTCATTTAGTAATTGCACGAACAACCGAGATTCCCGTTGATTACTCAGCCGAACCCAGTTGTACCCATGCTTGCTCGATATCGGTCACAGCTTGATCTTTGGTTTTGCTGCCGCCGATGTAAGCTTGCATGATTTCGCCGAATTTTTGATGGAACGTATCCAGGGAGTAGTTGACCGCCAGGTCACCCGATGGTTCGGATTTCAGGATTTCGTTCATTTGTTTCGGCATATCCAGTTCTGGGAGCGGAGCATCCTTGATTGGAGGAATGACCTTCGCGATCGTGGAGAACCAGTTCTTGCCGTAGTCGGAAGTATACAACCAGTTAAAGAATTCGATCGTTTCGTCAACGACCGCAGAGTCTTTGTTGATACGCAGAGCTTGGTCCGCACCTGTGATAATCATCGATTGATCGGCTTTGTCACTAACCGGATAGCCGGCAATGCCGATTTGAATGTCTGGGTTAATTTTCTTAATCGCTTCTTCGTCCCATGCACCTTTACCGGTCATAATTGCCGCTTTACCGGATGCAAAGTCACTTACTTCTGCGTTGCTGTCGCGTTCCAGCGGTTTGTCGGTGCCATGTTTTACCGTGGTATCGATGAAGTTAAAGAAGTTGTCGTACAGCGCCGGATAATCCTTGATTTTCGCATCCCCGGCAATAAAGCTCTTCACCAGATCCTGCGATGTTACACCGGCATCTTGAGCTGCAGCGTTCACGAAATGTTGGAAGATGTGTTTCCATACCCACCATTCTTTGTACGCATTCGCAAATGGCGTAATGCCTTTCGCTTCCAGTTTAGCGATGGCATCCTCCAGCTCCGCCGTCGTTTTCGGGAAGTTCTCGATTCCTGCTTCGTCGAACAGTTCCTTGTTGTAGATTAAGGAGAACAGGTTCCCTTTCACCGGCAAGCCCAGCACTTTACCGTCAGAGGAAGTCATATTCGCACGAACTGCATCCGTCATGGCCGCAGCCAGCGGTTGATCCGTCAAATCCGCACTGTATTCAGCAAAAGTGTCGATATCTCCGCCCGCGGTCGTTTGGAATACATCCGGCGTGCTTCCTGCTGCAATTCTGGATTTCAATACCGTGTTGTAGTCCGCCTGCATGATTTCCAGGTTAATCGTCACGTTTGGCTTCACTTTCTTATATTCCTCAATGTAGGCGTTAAATGCGTCGGTGTATTCCGGAGAAGCCGTGAACATATTGATGGTTACGGGTTTGGAATCATCCGTCGCTGCGCCGTTACCACTGCCTGCGTTGCTTGCCCCGTTATTCGCCGCGTTATTGTTGCCGCCGCAAGCGGATAACAGGCCCATAATCAACACCAGGCTGAATGATAAGGCCAGAATCTTTTTCTTCATTAGCTTTGCCCCCCACTTTCATTTTGGTGAATATTTACTATGCTCCCTATTTTAAAGAAGGAAGTCAAGTGATGAAATGTAGATATGTGGTGAATTAAGGGTAAAAAAGTGAAGCCTTGCCGTCAGTTCACTTTTTGCCCCTTTCCTCCTGTTGCTGGCGGTATTCGGATGGTGACAGCGAATAGTAATTCCGGAACGCCTTGCTGAAATAGTTTTTGTCCTTATACCCCAACATTTCCGAGATCTCCTGGATTTTGAGCGACGAATCATCCAGCAGCTCTCTGGCCTTATCCATACGGATCTTCTGCACATATTCATGGATGCCGCAGCCATATTGTTGCTTAAACAGCTTCATTAAATACTCGCGGCTCAAAAAATATCTCTCCGTGAACATGGAAATTTTGATGTCCTCAAAATAGTGATGGTCGATATATTCCTTGATGACCTCAACGCTGAACGGGCGGCCTGCGGCCATCGAGCGGCAGACTTGCTCGTGATAATATTCTGTTAAATGAAGCAGGATGGCCTCGAACTGATCAAACGAAGTGATATCCGTGCTGATTCCAATCTTATGCAGTGACCGATCTCCGCCGGAGGAAGGAAGCTTGTCCGCCGGAACGCCCAGCTCGGAAACCGTATCATTCATGAGCACGACGATTTCCCGCATCAACCGATCAGCCGCGCCGATGCTGAAGGATCCAGCGGCTTTGATGCTCTTGGTAAACTCGACCACCACCGATTTGGCATGGTTAAGATTGCCTGCCTCTAACGCCCCCCGCAAGATCGGCATTCGACTGGAGAAGGAGAACGTCTCCTTGCTCGCTGCCTTATCCACCTCTCCAATGACCGCGTTCCCTTTAAGCTTCAGCAGGTCGATGCTCTGAATGCCTGCAACCGCCTCATCATACGATTCAGCTAAGTGTAACACATCCTCGCAATATCGTCCGATTCCTCCGACAGTCAGCATTCCAAACAGATCACCTATCGTCGATACAATTTTTCGCATCAATTCCCCTGCACGAAACGCGATCTCTTGCGGGTAGCCCCCCTTCACCGTATAGATGGCGATCACTTCCCGCTCTTGCTTCGGATTGGCAAAGCTGAAGCACTGCAGATTGTTCACCACAACCTCATTAATCACATTCGCCACAGCGAAATGGAGCAGCTCCCGGTCGCGATGAAACCGGCTCTCCTGGACAGCTTCCATGTTCAAGATCCGCAGGACGAGCGCGCCATATCGATGATCCGGTTCATCCGCCCCAATTAACGAGAGGAATGCCTGGCTGCTCTGCTTCTTAAAGCTCCGTTCAATAATGGAAAAATAGATCTTCTCCTTTAATTTCGGGAGCGACATATTAAATGCAATGTTTCGTGTGATCGATTCCTTCTGACGCTCGCGTTTGGCATTTAACACATCTACCGCCTTGCGCAGCGCCTGGTTCAAATCCTGACGATTGACCGGCTTCAGCAAATAATCGACCACTTTCGCATGAATCGCCTGACGCGTATATTCAAAGTCGTCATATCCGCTGATCACAATGGTCAGCAGCTCGGGATACTTCTCCTCGACAATCCGCAGGAATTCGACCCCGTTTAACTCCGGCATTTTCATATCTACCATAACGATGTCCGGCTTGTACTGCTCGAGCATGGCAAGCCCCATTTTGCCGTCCGTCGCTTCCCGGATTTCATCCACCTCAAGCTCTTGCCAATTTCCTAGAATCCGAATCGCCTCGCGAAGCGGCTCCTCATCGTCGATAATCAATACATTATACATAACTGCTGCCCCCTCGCGGTATGATCATACACATATCCGTCCCGTGCTCATCGCTCTGGATCTTGAGCTCTGCTTCTTCCCCATAGAGAAGCTTCAAGCGGGTATACAGATTTTTGAGTCCGATGTTCTCGCCTTCCTGCTCCTCCCACTCTTGGCGGAAGGACGTCTGGATTTGCTCCATTCGTTCCGGAGAAATGCCCGGACCGTTGTCGCTGACAGAGATCACCGCATGCTTATCCCTCAGCTCGGCCCGAATCCGAATCGAGATGCCGCTCGACATTTTCTCAAGCCCGTGCTTAATGGAGTTTTCAACCAAAGATTGAATAGACAGCTTGGGAATTTGCAGCTCCTTGAGGGCTTCCTCCCACTCGACCGTTACCTGCAGCCGGCTGCCAAACCGAGCCTTCTGCAACGCGAGATAACGTTCAATATGCTTCAGCTCCTCCCTAGCGTACACGATGTCTTTTCCACTAATACAATATCTTAGCGTCAACGCCAAGGCATCCACCATATCGGCTACTTCGTCGTCCCCGCTCTTGAGCGCTTTGGTCGAAATCGCCTGCAGCGCATTATACAGGAAATGCGGGTTAATCTCCGCCTCCAGCGCTTTGAGGATCGCATTCTTCTCCACCAGCTTCATCTTGTAGCGCTCGTTAATCAAATCGTTCGTCCGCCGCACCATCCGGTTGAAATGCCGGGATAAATAAGCGATCTCATCCTGACCCTTCACAGGGATTTCCGCATCAAAGGTCCCTTCGCTGAAGCGGCGCATCTGGAGAGACAAATCCTTCAGCGGACTCGTAATTTTGTTGGAAAACAGAGTCACCAGAATGAGCGAAATCAACAAGAATATTGTGCCGATGAGATATCCAATATTCCGCGTGGCTCGGGCAGCCGCATACAGGTTGCTGTACGGAATCGGTTTGACCAGCTTCCAGCCCCCGTTCGCTTCAATGTTGTAAATAATCAAATATTTGTGGCCAGACTCACTGGTCCAGGTGATCGGCTTCATGGAATCTCCCTCTTCAAGCCGGGCAAGCCAGGGTGCATCCTCAACCTTCTCCAAAAAAGCAGGATCATCCACATGAAACGGAACATTATTCGGATCTAGATACAGCAGGTGCTCTCCGTTTTCGAACGGGACATCCTTCAAAATTTGATCTTTCACCGTGGGCTTCATATAAAAAGAGACAATCGCCTTCGGCTCTCGGGTGACTAAGGACCGCAGCACGCGGTGATACCCCATAAAGTCCGGTTCTACATCCATGTCGTAGCCCGACTTCGCCCCTGGCACGATAAACGATTGATAGGCTTCGTTAAAACGGCTCTCCATCGCCCGCTTATACCACGCCTGATTGGGGATATCCTCCTGATAGCTCACCCGAACCGAGACGTTATAAGCTTCGCGCGTAATAGAGTAGTATTTGCGTTGATCGATCAAATAGAGATAAATGCTCTCCAAGTCATTCCGCGAGTAAAACAGCTCTCGCAGATAGTCCTCCAAGTACATTTTTGACGCGTAATCCGATTCTTCGTTCATAATCGCCTGCAGAATGTCCTCATAGTGAATCTGCGGCAGCGACATTTGTTCCACACCGGCGAGGTAATCTTCCAGCTTCTGATTAATCAGCTTCAGGTTGTTGGTGGTGCTGGCCATACTATGCTCTACGGATTCTTGTTCAAGCATCTCATAAGAGATAACGGTTAGTAGGCCAACTACTAGAATAATGATCGTCGTAAACAACAAAATAAGCTTATTGACCAGCCTACGCGAGATCCGGTCAGTAAGCGTTGTCATGATGCTTCGGATGCGGTTGAACATAGCTCCTCATTTCTAGTACCTCGGGCGAAAAAGCGAGTTCACCTTTTTACCCTTAACTGTTTTCTTAAATCCATTTTGACGGCATAACCGCTGTTTTATAATCATTATAGTCGAAAAAGCCCAAGTGTATAGGGGAGACGGTCACACCGCTGTTTATACCAATACGTCACGAAAAAGAGGTGCCATTATGTTCAAACTAGGGAGAAAACGGGGCGAGAAATTAGAGTTTGGCGTATTTACATTGCCGATTCTGATAGCTATCATCGCGGTCTTCTATTATCCGTTTGTCATGACAATCCGTTATTCCCTGACCAAGTGGAACGGGATATCCAAGCATCCGAAATTTATCGGACTGGACAATTTCAAACAAATTTTCATGGGTGACGCGAACTTCTCGCAGGCCGCCTGGTTTACGATTAAATACGCGATTCTTTATATCGTAATCATCAACGTGCTGGCGATTTTGCTGGCGTTGGTGCTGGATATGAAGCTGAAGACGACGAACTGGCTGAGAGCCGCTTTCTTTATTCCGTACATTCTCAGCTTGGTCATTGTCGGCTTTATCTGGAAGTTCATCTTTATGCAAGGCTTTGAGTCCCTTGGCGACAGCACCGGATGGGGCATATTTGATCTAAGCTGGCTGGGTGAACCTGGACTTGCCTTTGTTTCGATCCTGTTTGTCTCCATTTGGCAATCGATTGGTTTTTACATGGTGATTTACATTGCAGGTTTGCAATCGGTTCCAGATGACCTGAAGGAAGCAGCCACGGTGGACGGCGCAGGCCCAGTCCGCAGATTCTTTAACGTAACGCTGCCGTTGCTTGCTCCATCGATTACGATCTCCGTCTTTATGGCGTTGACCAACTCGATTAAAGTATTTGACGTCATCCTGTCCTTGACCGGCGGCGGCCCTGGCGGCACGACGTACAGTGTGGCGTACGACATTTACCGTGACACATTCCAGAACAACCTGTACGGCTATGGTACCGCGAAAGCGCTAATTCTGTTCGTCGCCGTGCTGATTATTACAGCGATTCAGCTAACGATCTTCAAACGCAGGGAGGTTGAGGCGTAATGAAAAAGAATACGGCAGGCCGCATCGTCCTGGAAATCGTGATGGTGCTACTCTCGATCCTGTTCCTGTATCCGTTGTTCCTGACGATCATCAACTCGCTGAAGAGCTTCTCCGAGGTCATGACCGATGTCATCGCCTTGCCGAAGAAACTCGCCTTCGAAAACTACAGCTATGTATGGGAGTTCATCAACTACCCGCGGCTGTTCCTGAATAATGCGGTCGTCACCATCCTCGGCTTGGCCGGGATCATATTAATCTCGTCCATCGCTGCGTACAAGCTGGCCCGTACGAAATCCAAAGCCAGCTCGATCATTTACTTTATCTGTATCATGCCGATGCTGATTCCGTTCCAATCGATCATGTTGACGGTGCTGCAAATGGCGAAGAACCTCCATCTCTCGGACAGCACGTGGGGACTTGGCATTCTGTACTGGGGCTTCGGCGCTCCGCTCGCCCTGTTCATCTACCACGGCTTCGTGAAGGGGATTCCGAAGGAAATCGATGAAAGCGCCACGATCGACGGTGCCTCCGGCTTCCGATTGTTCTTCAGCGTGATCTTCCCTCTGCTGAAATCGGTCACGACCACGATCATCATCATCGACGTGATGTGGATTTGGAACGACTTCCTGCTCCCATTGCTGATGGTCAACGGCTCGCCGGCAACCAAAACGCTGACGCTGGCCGCATACACCTTCGTTGGGCAATACACCTCCGACTGGCAATATGCAATGACCGCTATGGTCATGGCGGTGCTGCCTTCGATCATCGTCTTTATCTTCTTGCAAAAATACATCGTCAAAGGCGTTGTCGCCGGCGCGGTGAAAGGGTAATTATAAAACAGCCCCTGATCCTATGGATCGGGGGCTGTTTGCATGTTTAGACCATAACTGAAAAAGTGTCATGACATTTCCAGGTAACGTGCGTAGCTCCGGCTAACGCTTGCCACAGCGCTTATTAGGGCCAAAAACGGGGGATTTTATTTCTAACGCTTGCCAGCGAGCTTATTTGCGCCAAAAGGCCCCGTTTCGCGGGCCAAACCGGCAAATAAGCTCTCTCATAAGCGTTAGATTCTCATCACCCCCGTTTTTGGCCCAATAGCGTTTCTGGTAAGCGTTAGACCGCTGATTCGCTGTTGCTTTAGCTGTCTCGGCTGTCGTTACTGTTTGTTGCTGTTGTTGCCACTGCCACTGTCACTATCACTGCCACAGTCATTCCGGTTACTATTCCTGCAGTTCTTAAGTTGTTGTTCCGCATGTGACTCTAATGCCGCTAATTTAGTTACTCCGCGAGTTCCCTATTCTCAACGATTGACGTTGCCGTCGCGCAAGTTACTTTTAATGTTTATAGTTACTCCTAACTGCTTCAAATCCCACCGAGCAACGCGCACAGTTTCGGCTAACGCTTGCCACAGCGCTTATTGGGGCCAAAAACGGGGGATTTTATTTCTAACGCTTGCCAGCGAGCTTATTTGCGCCAAAAGGCCCTGTTTCGAGGCCCAAAGCGGCAAATAAGCTCTCTCATAAGCGTTAGATTCTCATCACCCCCGTTTTTGGCCCAATAGCGTTGCTGGCAAGCGTTAGACCGCTGATTCGCCATTGCGCCCTAGCTGCGCTAGGAGATGTCTTCGCCTTCGTCTTCATCCTCAAACAACGTGCGAAGGACACTGTTCCGGTTTTCGAGGAAGCGGCGCGTAATTTGGTAGTGATCCGTATCCTCGTAACGTATCTGCTCCAGCTGATCGCCATCAAAACTTAAGATGTCCGCGTCCGGATACCCCATCAGAATCGGTGAATGCGTGGCGATAATGAACTGGGCGCGATCCGATAAGTCATGGATAATCCGCATCAAGGACAACTGCCGGGCTGGAGACAGGGCCGCCTCCGGTTCGTCCAGCAGATAAATGCCCCGGCTGCCAAATCGATGCTTGAACAAGCTGAGGAACGACTCGCCATGCGATTGGCTGTGCAAGGACACCCCGCCGTAAGCCCGGGTTGCTGCAACATCATCGATATGCGAGGCAAACGAATAAAACGACTCCGCCCGCAAAAAGAAGCCATTCGTGACCTTCGGGTTCCAGGAGAGACGAAGGTAGTCTCCAAGCGCAGATTCCGATCGATCTACCTCGTAGACGTTGTTTCTCCCACCGCCAGCCGGATTAAACCCGCATTGGTAGGCGATCCCCTCCAGCAACGTGGATTTTCCCGAACCGTTCTCCCCAACAAAAAAGGTAACTGGACGGCGGAGATACAGCTTGTTCATCTTTCGAACTAACGGGAGCGAGAAAGGGTATGCGTGGAAGGAGGGCATCTTCTCTTTAAGCAGCGTGATCTCTCGTAAATACACCCTCTTACACCCCCTCTCATTTTGAGAATGAATCAAGCTCCTTATAAATAAAATAGTCGAAATCGGCAGGCTTGCGCATCCCGCTTAGATCCTGGGCGCAGACGCCAATAAAGGTGCCGGTGAAGCGCAATCTCTCCGCCGGATCGTCGGACATGTGGCTTACGTCAACGGCTTCGCCGACTGCATGCCAGGTCTCCCCGTCCAGGCTGTAGTAGAAGCTTGCCAGCTCGCGTTCGATAACGACCCGCAGCCAGCAGCGCGAAGCCCCTTCAATCGAGATATCTTCCGCAAGCAGTTCGTCGTAGACGCCGTATTTGGTCTGGATCAAATTCAGACTCTTGCCCTTCGTCTCATCTCGGGAGATCCGCAAATACACATGATCGTTCGTGTCGTAGAACACGGTCAGACCGGCCATCTGCTGGAACGTCTCCGGCTCGAACTCCACCACCGTCTCCGCCAGGCAATGGAACGATTGCTGCCGCCGCGCCACCAGGCTCTGCCGGAACAGCGAGTTCATCGATTCACGACCATACAAGCGCAGGAAGCCAGGACGTTCCCGCAATGTCAGCCAATCCTCCGTCGCTGGAACACGCAGCGTGCTCCAATGTACCCCCAGCGTCTCCGCCTCGAAATCGTCCCGTTCCGCCTCCGGTTCAAACGGGTGCGGCGGCAAGGCGGGAGCAGGCACCTTCACTTGCGGCTCATTCCCACCGGTTTCCAACCGGAACCAACCATCTTCGGTCCAGACCCCGCGCTGGATCGCCGTTTCTCGGCCAAGCGTGCAATAGATGTCCTTCGTCGGCCGCCCGGTCAGATGCACCATGTACCATTCCCCTGTCTGGGTCTCGACCAGCGAGGCATGTCCCGCCTTTTGCAGCTCCAAATGCGGTTTACCCGCCGAGGTGAGAATCGGATTGGTGGGGTCCACTTCATACGGTCCGTCAATCGTTCGAGATCGGGCCATCGTGACCGCATGTTCGTAATGCGTGCCGCCTTCCGCGGTCAGCAGGTAGTAGTAGCCATTTCTTTTATACAAATGCGGGCCTTCGGTTACTCTAAGGTCAGTGCCTAGGAAAATATTTTTCACCGGTCCCACCAGCTTCTGTTGCTTCGGATCGTATTCTTGAAGCACGATGCCAGCAAAGTGATTCTTCCCTTTCCGGTGATCCCACAGCATGTTTACCAGCCACTTGCGCCCGTCATCATCATGGAATAACGAAGGGTCGAAGCCGCTGCTGTTCAGATAGATCGGATCCGACCA
Organism: Paenibacillus sp. J14; assembly: GCF_000518465.1. NCBI lineage: Bacteria > Bacillati > Bacillota > Bacilli > Caryophanales > Paenibacillaceae > Paenibacillus > Paenibacillus sp. J14. The sequence goes on from NZ_KI912442.1 coordinate 24,439, forward strand.
AGGGCCGCGGATATCCGGAGCAGTAACGAGATAGTTGGGCGTATCCTTGAACGCGCCGTGGCGGCTTTTGACATCAGTGTAAATCAGGTAGAACAGCCCGTTATCATAGCTGAGGCAAGGGGCCCATATCCCGCAAGAGCCGGGGTTGCCCAGCATATCTAGCTGCGACACCCTCGTCAGCGGGTGGCCGATCAGCTGCCAGTGCACGAGATCTCGGGAATGATGAATTTGCACGCCCGGGAACCATTCGAAGGTAGAGGTCGCGATGTAGTAGTCATCCCCAACTCGCAAGATTGAAGGATCAGGGTTAAAGCCGCGTAAAATCGGATTCGTGATCATTGGACGTTCGCTCATAAGTTCCTCCTATAAAAACTGTTATCGAATTGGTTATTGTTTTTTCGCTCAACACTTCAAATTTCGATTATAATAGAAATTAGGCTTTTGTATCTCAATTCCTGCCTAAGGAGGCTAGATTTTATGCCTGATTCAAGTAAGACTAACGATTCATCCCATCGTTTATCCCATATTCCGGTCTCGATTCTCGACCTTGCGCCGATTACCGCCGGCAGCACGGCGGCCGAATCGCTGCGCAATTCGCTGGACCTGGCCCAGCATGCCGAGAACTGGGGCTATCACCGCTATTGGCTCGCAGAGCATCACGGCATGCCCGGCATTGCCAGCTCGGCGACCTCCGTCGTGATCGGACACATCGCCGGCGGTACGAAGAAGATCCGCGTTGGATCCGGCGGTATCATGCTGCCAAACCATGCGCCGCTTGTTATCGCGGAGCAGTTTGGCACGCTCGAGTCGCTGTACCCGGGGCGGATCGATCTCGGCCTGGGTCGGGCGCCCGGCTCCGACCCGCTGACTTCGCACGCGCTGCGCCGCGGGCCGGGCAGTGACGGGCAGGATTTTCCAGAGCGGCTCGCAGAGCTGCGGAATTATTTCCAGCCCGTCTCCGGTTCCTCGATGCGCGTGCGCGCCATTCCCGGCGAAGGCTTACACATCCCGATCTGGCTGCTCGGCTCCAGCGGCTTCAGCGCGCAGCTGTCCGCCCAGCTCGGTCTGCCGTTCGCCTTCGCCAGCCATTTCGCGCCGGATTACTTGCTCCCGGCGCTCAATTTATACCGCACGCACTTCCATCCGTCAGCGGAGCTGGCGAAGCCTTATGCGATGATCGGCGTGAACGTGATCGTCGCCGATACCGATGCGGAGGCCCGCCGCTTGGCGACCTCCCAGCACCAGCAGTTCTTGAACCTGATCCGCCGGCGAACCTCACAGCTTAGCCCGCCGGTGGATCATCTCGATTGGACGCCGCAGGAGCAAGCCGTGGTTGAACGCCAGCTCAGCTATTCGGCGATCGGCTCACCCGAGACAGTGCGAAACCGGCTGGAGCACCTGCTGGCCGAGACCGAAGCCGACGAAATCATCGTCGCTGCCCAGATCTACGACCACAAGGCCCGCTTGCGCTCTTACGAGCTGTTGTCCGGGTTGTTCGGAGGACAACGCTCCTTGTAATCCGAAGGGCTGCAGCCCGTGTACTCCTTAAACACTTTGGAGAAATAGTGCTGATCGCTGAATGACAAAGCATCAGACACCTCTTTAATTCGCATTTCCGGCTTGCAGGCAATCAGCCTGCAGGCCTCTTTGATTTTGAGGCCAGTATAATATTGCACGAAGGTGCTTTGGGCATACCTCTTCATGACTCGGCTGACATACGAGGGGCTGACGTGAAATTTCTGCGCCACATCGGCGAGCGAAAGATACGAGTACAGATTGAGCCTGACGTATTCCTCAATCTGCCGAAACAGCTCCTCACCGCTTTTTCGGTTCTGCGCCTGCAGCCATTCGAAGGATTGCTTCGTCCATTCCAACAAGTTCTCGCCAAACCTCTCAAAACAATCTGCATCAAGCAAACGACGTGAAGAAGTCTCGAGCTCCAGCCGATGTCCGGTCTCCTGATCGCCTCCCGCTTGTGAGAAAGCATCGGTCAAGAGTGCAACAAATCGTTCCAGCTCCGCAAACCGAATGTTGTCGCTCGACCATTTGACCAGCTGCTCGTTCAGCTTTAACAAGAACTGCTCCTTCCTCCGCCCCACGATAAGCTCGGTAAAGGCTGCGGCAGTTGCCCGATCCAGCTCAGAACCCTCCAGATGACCCAACGCATGGGGAATCTCTGTGTCTACCACGATGCCTTGATGAACCGGCTGCCGTTCGTCCAAAATGCCCGACATGCGGTGATACAGTTCAGGCAGGCGATCCGGGTCGCCGGACAGCAGCTGTCCGCCAATCGTTGCCGCGAGCCCCGCCGCCTCCAGCGTTTTGCGGACGGACTCCAGGCATTGATACACCGAGGAATAGGCGTCCGCCGCCGTTTTTTGCACCATAGCAAGAAATTGACCAGGCACCTGCGTCGGAAACACCCAGCAGAGCTGCGGAGCAAACATAGCATCCAGTCTGCGCTGAAGCTCCTCCGCATTCCAGAGCTCCCGCCCGCCGGCAAACGGCTGCCTCCGGATGAGGATCAAGAGCTTGCCGTAATAGCGGAATTGATCCCCGAGCTGCAAATCCGCATAAACCTCCGGAGCTACAATCTCCTGAAACAGCTCCGCTTCACTGGGGACCCGGCTGTGGAGACGCTCCAGCGCCCTTTCCATCACTTCCAACAACTGCTTGCGTTCGACGGGCTTAAGCAAATAGTCAAATACCTGCAAATTAATCGCCTTGCGCGTGTATTCGAAATCGTTGTATCCGCTGATCAAAATAAATAACAACTGCGGGCGGATCTGCTTCGCCTCTTCGATAAACGCGAGGCCGTCCAGCTTAGGCATGCGAATATCGGTCAACACCAGGTCTACCGGCTGCTGCCGGATGAGCTCCAACGCTTCCTCCCCGTTGGCGGCTGTAGCCGTCACCTGAAACGGGAGCTCCAGTGAACCTAGCAGCGTTCGTATATTGCGCAAGATCGGCTTGCTGTCTTCCACAATCATGACGTTGTACATGCTGTGCCCTCCTCGTTCAGTAGAAGTCCTTGGTGAGCGATCCGATGATCTGGACCGTGGCGCCCTTTTCCCCATCTGCATGGTTAAACAGATTGAAGAACAGCCGGTTCTGGTACATTAACTTCAGTCGGCCGACGCTGTTCACAATGCCCATGTTGCCGATCGAGGCGGGTCGTTCGTTCCCCTCTCCGGCAGCAGCTTCGCTCTTCCGCAGGTTGTCCATGATTTCATCGATCTTCCCGGGCGGGAACCCGTCTCCGTTATCCTTAATCTCCACGGCCCACAGCCCGTTGAACTGCTTCACCGTAATCTCGATCCGCCAAGGAGGGTCACAGTGAATGAACGCATGCTCGATACAGTTCTCCACGAAAGGCTGAAGCACCAACCGCGGCAACTGCACGTTCCGCGCCGATTCGTCCGCATGGATCTCCCATTCGAGATCGTCTTCGTATTTTTGTTGAACAAGCGACAAGTAGTGCCGGGTATGCTCGAGTTCGTCGGCTAAGGTGACGTGCACGTAAGGAGAGGATACGATGTAGCGTAAGCTGTCCGACAAATGCTTGCACATATCGGTGACGACGTCGGTCTTCCCCTCCTGGGCCGCGATGCTGATCAAATACAGTACGTTATGGATGAAATGCGGTGCAATTTGGGCCTGAAGCGCAGAGTTGCGCGCCTTGACCTCCTCATGCAGGGCGATCTTCTCCCGTTCAATCGATGCTTGCAGCCGTTCCATCAGATCCTGAAAAGCCTCGTTTAATAGAATTAAATCGTTATTTTGCGTAGGGTTGTCCCATTTGAGATTCATATTGCTATAGCTGATCCGCCAAATCTGGCTGCGCAGCTTCCGGATCGGCAACAACAGACTACGCGAAGAAAAATAAATATACACAAAAGATAACAGCATCAACGCCGTAATCAGCAAAATGGATAAATACTTGACCGAGTTGACGGGTCCCAGTACGTCTTGCTTCGGCGTCACTAGATAGGTTGTCCACCCGGTGCTTTCCGACCTGGCGTAAGCCACATAGTTCCCGTGATCGTCTACATGCACACCGTCAACTGAATGTGGCGTTGTCAACTCGGCATGTTCCTTCGGAATATCTCCAACCACCGGCTGGCCATTCTGATCCAGGATGTACACCTGGCCGCTGCCCACGCCTTGCGTGATCCTTTGCAGGTATGCATTATCCAACAAGATGCTCAGGTATCCGAATACCGTCCCGTTCTGATTATTGATCGATCGAATAAACGAAACGGCCCCTCCCTGACGTTCCAGAACATAACCGCTGCCGCTCCAGCTTCCGTCGATGAGACTCTTTTTCAGATAACCTTCGATCGAAGCCGCATCCCCTTGTAAACCAATATAGGACACGATTTTGCGTCCGGCCTTATCGTAAATCACCATGTCCTTAATATTCATTCTGGGGCCGATCGCCTGGAACATCAGATCCTTCAGCCTGCGGCTTTGATTCAGCCGTTCGAGGTTAGCGTCGGTTTGATAACCCCGCTCCAGAATCGTAAAGACATCCTTGCTGGACAAAATCCGCTGCGACATTTGGTTTTGACTGTCCACATAATCGTCGAGCTGCTGGCTCACCTTGGTCACTGCGGCCAGCTTGGCCTCCACCGTTTTCTCTTTCAACGGTTTGATGACGACCAGATTGACGTAGACGATAAAGCAACCCAATATAAACAGAAGCAGAGCTACAAAGGTTAAAAAGACTCTATTCTGCAAGCTCAGCTGACTTCTGCGGAGGAAGAAAGGTTTCATGACGTTGGCTTGGCCCCCTTTGGCTATGGCCATGTTGCATTAGGATGGTTTAACTGTACCACTTTGCTTCACGTCATGACAACGGTTACAAGTTCACAATTTTACACCTCATCTGTCACCCTCAGACATGTACCTGACACGCCTGGAAATCTATAATCAAGTTGCAAGCGCATTCAAAGACATATCAAACAAAGGGGGATTCGCCTTGAATCACGCACTTAAAAGAACGACTACCGCAGTCATCGCCGGTTTGCTGGCCTTATCGCTCGCAGCCTGCGGATCCGGAGGCGCCAAGTCCAACAACACCGCCCAAGACGGCAACAACAGCGGCGGCGCCAAGGGCGACAAAGTCACCATTGAGTTAGCGATCTCCAAAAGCTCGCAGGACTCCGCCTTCATCCAACAAGATATCCTCGACGAATTTGAGAAGCAGACGAACATCAAAGTCAATTTGCAGCTGATTCCAGCCGAGCAAACGACAACCGTCTTACAGACGAAGTTGGCCGTTGAAGAAACGCCGGACATTATTCAATACAATCTGGCCAGCGCAACCACGGACCTGAATCTGGAACGCAACTTTGAAATTCTGGATGACGAGCCTTGGGCCAGCCGGATTTTGAACAAAGACGTCCTGTCCGCATACGGGCACATCTACAGCTTCCATGTCAGCCAAGACACCGGGATGCAAGGCGTGGTCTATAACAAAGACATCTTTGACGAACTGGGTCTGTCCATTCCTAAGAACTTTGAAGAATTCCTGGCTGTCTGCGAGAAGATCAAAGCTAGCGGTGTCACTCCAGTATTTATGCCGTACAAGGACAACTGGGCCGCGAATATTTGGCCGGCCGCTGCGTTTGCCAACTTCGTAGCCAAGAGCGATCCGACCTTCTTCGACGATCTGAACAGCAATAAGAAAAAATGGTCCGACATCCCGGAATTCCAAACGTTCCTGCAGCAGCAGTATGACGTGTATAAGCAAGGCTACACCAACGCCGACGTCCTGAGTGACAGCTACGATATGGCGGTGGGGAAATTCCTGAACAAGGAAGTCGCCATGATGTTCATGGGAGACTGGCTGATCGAAGGCGTGCTGAAGCAGGATCCGAACATGCGCCTCGGCGTCTTCCCGATCCCTTCCGAGGAAGATGCCAGCCTGGGTGCCAGCCCGCTGGGCGGCCAGCTGTTCATTCCGAAGAAAGCGAAGCACTTGGCGGAAGCCAAAGAGTTCCTGAACTTCTTAGGCTCGAAAGAAATCGCCCAGAAAATCGTTGACTCCAAAGGGTACGTATCCAACCTGAATGACGTTACGACGCCGGAATTGCCGGACTACAAGCAAGAAATCGTCGATAACTACATCACGCCGAAGAAAACCGTCTTGACTACCGACGCCTACATGCTGGTTGACCGCAGCGAGCTGTACCGGCTGCTCCAAGACCAATTCGCCGGCGGCCTAACCCCGGAAGAGGTTCTGAAGGCTTGGGACGAGAAGTTCAGCCAACTGATGGCAGATAAAGAAATCCCCGGTTTCTAAATCGGAAGAATGGCAGGCAGCATAAGTCCCGTCCGGGGGTTATGCTGCCCCAGTCTATAGTGGGGTGGAGAACATGAAATCAAAAGCATCGGTCAAAAATCTATATTCCTATTATCTCGTATTACCGGCGTTACTCATTTACACGATCTTTTTTGTCATCCCGGCGTTTATGGGCTTTTATTATTCCTTTACCGATTGGCGGCTGGATCGCCTGACGATCAAATTCATCGGATGGGAGAACTTCCATAAGATCTTCTCCGATAAAACACTGCTCCTCGCGCTCAAAAATACCCTAATCTTCGCCGTCGTCACCGTGGTCGGGAAGAACCTGATCGGGATCGTCCTTGCGGTGGCTCTAAATATGCGGCTCAAGACGCGGAACTTGCTGCGGGCGATTTTTTATTCCCCGTCCATTCTGAGCATCCTGGTTATCGGGATCGTGTTTACCCCAATCTTGCGCACGGAAGGCGCGATCAACCGGATGTTCGATGCGGTGGGGTTGCACGCATTAAGCCAGGCTTGGCTCACCAATCCGCATATCGTTATTTGGACTATCGCTGTGATTTCGATTTGGCAGCATGCCGGTTTTCAAATGGCGATTTATTTGGCCGGATTGCAATCCATTTCCCAGGAGTACTACGAAGCGGCAACCATCGACGGGGCCGGATCCTGGAAAAAGTTCACGAATATCACGCTGCCGCTCCTGCTGCCAGCGATTAATATCAACCTGATGCTCACCCTCATCGGCGGGCTGAAGGTCTTCTCGGAGGTCTTCGTCCTGACCGGCGGGGGCCCGGGCAATGCTTCACAGGTCGTCGGCACGATCATCTTACGGTCCTTCGGCGAAGGAAGCTGGGGGCTGGGGACAGCCATCAATACACTGTTGTTCGTGGCAGTTACGATCATTGCCATCCCGCTGCTCATCTTCATGCGGCGTAAGGAGGTCACCGAATAATGGGATTTACACGCAAACTCGCCATTCGTAACTATATTGTCGAAGGCCTTCTGCTGCTGGCTTCATTGCTGATTCTTTTGCCGGTGTTAATCATGATCTTCGGTTCTTTTAAGACGAGCGCCGAAGTAATGGATTTCTCGATCAAACTGCCCGAAAAGTGGATGTTCTCCAACTACGTGCGCGTCTTTGAAGAAGGCGGGCTCGCCCGGTCGTTCTGGAACAGCGTGTTGATTACCGGTGTATCTTCGATCATCAACATCGTGGCTTCTTCGGCGGCCTCCTTTATTCTGGCGCGTCGCGAGACGAAACTCGCCAATACGCTGTACATGTTTTTCTTTATGGGCCTGATCGCCCCGATGTCGACAATTACAACCATCCGGATCGTGCAAGCGCTGGGCTTCTACGGCAGCATCACCAGCGTCATTCTGATTTACGCCTCGCTGAACACCGCCTTTAGCGTGTTCCTCTACAGCGGGTTCATCAAGACGATCCCGAAAGCGCTCGACGAGGTGGCGTTCCTGGAAGGGGCCAGCGTGCTCGGCGTATTCTTCCGGATCGTGACGCCGCTGATCCTGCCAGTGAATGCTACCGTTGCGATTATGGTGTTCATGTCGGTGTGGAACGACATCACGATTCCGCTCTACTTCCTGACCGACAGCTCGACCTGGACAATGCCGTTGTCGATCTACAATTTCTACGGCAAATACAGCCGGGAATGGAATCTTATTTTTGCCAACCTCGTGCTGACATCGTTGCCGGTATTTATCCTCTATCTGTTCGGCCAAAAATACATCGTCAGCGGCCTCACCGCCGGCGCGGTGAAGGGCTGATTGCAGCGGATGCACATCAATGAAGTGAGCCTGGGAGGAATTCCGGGCTCGCTTTTTTGGGGCAAAGGCCGCGTCTGAGTTAAACGAGCCGGCGACTTGGCAACTTGGTGGCTCCCTGCTGTAACGGACCGTAATGACGTTAATCCACGATTTCCCGACGATTTCCCGGTTTAACGGACACTCCAGCCCTTATTTGCCATTTCGCTATGGTACTAGGCAACGATTAGCCCAAATAACGTCTTCTCAGTCCGTTAGAACTCGATTCCCCACGAATCAACGGAACTAAGAGCACTGGAGTCCGTTAGATCAACGGCCCTCAACCCTTCCAGCTGCCGCTCCCGATTCAGCCTTACGCCTCACCCCTCGGCATCCATATCCGGTAGTTCCCGCTCAACGCCAACAGCGCAAACAAATAGAGGCAGTTGTCGTAGTAGCGGCGCTTTCCGGTGCGGACGGGAGTGTTCCAGAACAAATCAACGCAGGCCTTAGCTTGGGGGCCGTCGGCCGCCAGTGAGGCCATCGCGTTGGTTGCCAACAACCCAACCGGATGCAAAGCCGGTTCCTCAAATGGCTCGCCCGAGATCGTGTAGCGGCGGTAGTCCTCCGGCTCTTTATCAGCGAAAAACGCCTGAATCTTGCCCACCGCCTCCCGTTGCCAAGGATCGGCGGCAAACCATTCCCAATCGAGGCCAAGATTCGCCGCGACTCGATACGCATCGCTGAAGAAGTGGCCGTACCCCCGTTCGTTATTTGGCGTTCCATCATAATATGCATACTCCGGAGCAAGGCCGGTAACCGGGTGGCAAGCCAGGTGCAGATATTGCCGACTCGCCTCAGCCGCTTCCTTCCAGAACGCTCGATCCTCCGGGTAGGCCCACAGCGCAAACAGCTCATAGAAATGAGGAAGATGATAGGAAGGATCAGTAAACTCACAGTTTGGAACAAACTTGATCAGCTTGTTGTCCGGATTCCACATCGGATAACCTGTTCCGTCCTCCCCCTTGTGGAGGCAGGTGCGCAGTAAATCCCGAGCCTGGGTGCCGTAATTGAACGGCGCTTCCCGATCGCCCCAGCGATGGGACGCAAACAGCAGCGCCAGCGCAAAATACTCCTCGCCATCCGGCGCCGGCCCATTGGATAGACGCTTGCCGTCCGGTGCACAGGACCAGGCGAAGTACCCGGCGTTATCCCCTTCGGTCATATACATATAGGTTACTGTCCATTTCCAGATCCGATCGAACACATCCTGGCGGTCGTATTGAACGGCCATCATCATCCCGTAGGACATCCCCTCCGTTCGTACGTCCAGGTTGCCGGTATCCAGCATATAGCCCATATCTTCGCCGGAAGGGTAATAAATACGCGCCTCTTCGTCTCCTTCAAATAACTGCTTCCATGTCTCATCCAATCGGCGCTGAATCGCCTCTTCCCCGTAACCGTATTCAGCCAGCAGGTTCCGGTACGTTCCTGTGTAGTAAGCCCCTTGATGCTCCTTCATTCCTTCGCCTCCTTCTCGAGTACAGCTGGTCTTATCGTGATTTCAACGTTAAGGTAACACGGTCCCCAGTACATTTCCATGTGCATTTCGCGCTTCTATTTATCCAAATCAATCCATCACGACAAAAATCCGCACAGCCAAGGCCGGATCATGCCAACCTTCACTGTGCGGTTCAATTAGGACAATAAAGAGATCCGATCGCGGTATCGAGCGATCAATTGCCTGTTTCGCTCATCCGCCCCGTCGATATTTCCACTTAAGAATACAGGAGGCTCATAACCCTGATCGGTCATCATCACGATCGCCTCGGCAAAGATACCGTTCAGAATAACAGCTCCGATCACCGTTGACGTCGGTGCGAACGGTACCGGCACTCCCGGATAGGTCAGCACCGCATCTCCCTTCACCGCATGATTATCAATCACCAAGTCGACGGCATCATATAAATGTTTCCCGCTCACATGCCGAGACGGCTGGCTCTGCGAATACTGGAGCGAGGTGATGCCAATCGTGTAAGCCCCCTTCGCCTTCGCGATTTGGACGACATCCACCGGCACCGGGTTCCTGCCGGAGGTCGATAACACGATCATCACCTCTCCCGGACGAATGTCCTGATTGTGCATAAACGACGCAGCCAGCCCGTTCTGCCGTTCCAGCTCTGAGGAGCGAACGGCACCTTCATGCAGCATCAACGGTTCGACCAAAATGGGATGAATCGGTGCCAGTCCTCCCGCGCGATAGAACACTTCCTCGGTGAGAATGTGGGAGTGTCCGCATCCAAACAAGTGGATCACGCCTCCCTGCATGATCGTTTCCGCCGTCTTCCGAGCCGCCTGTCTAATGCGCTCTGCTTCCCGTTCCTCGATCTGGTCGAGGCTGCGACGGATCTGCTCCACATACTCATGCAGCATCATAGATCACGTCTCCTTCCCGTTTGGCAAACGTTGCTTAGCCCCTTCAATCATAGCGGCCATCGCATTCAAGGCGGCTTCGATGATCTGTTCGCCCTTTTCTTTGGTCGCGAGCTTCGCATCGCCGAGAACCGCGGTGGACGTAAATTCCTCCCAGGGCGTTGGCGTGCAATCCGCTTCCAGCCCAATGTGAGGAATATCCGTTACGGCTTTATCCATATCGACATACTCTCCCGCCAAATAGAGCATGTAGGAGGTCTCCAGCTCACAGGCATGGAAGTAGGATGCGTGGGACGCCGGCGTTTCCCTCACCTGCTCAATCACCTGTTTCGTTCCCGGATAGAAGAAATAGTAGACCTTCAATTCGGGAATGTCCTTATAAAGCAGGCGCGCAGCCTCCTTCAGCGCTACGGCGTTACCGAGATGTCCGTTCAGCATGACATAGATTCGCAGGCCTTGTCGGTATAAACTCTCCCCGATGTCGTACAGCATCCGGATCAGCGCCTCATTGGAGACGTTAATGCTGCCAGGGAAGTTCTGCAGGCTCCACACTTGGCCGTACGGTAACGTGGGGAGCACCAAGCTTTCCGTCCGTTCAGCCAACCGGAGCGCCAACCGCTCGGCCAGCAGGTTATCCGTGCCAAGCGGCAGGTGGGGGCCATGGGCCTCCACCGCACCGATCGGCAGGATTGCGCAGGGCATGCGCTTGATTTTTTCCGCAATGTCACAGGCATTTTCGTATTGAAAGATCAATCACCACGCCCCCTCATCGCTTGAAGCTAAAGCAGTTCGCCGGATTTTCCACAAAAAATTGATGCACCAGCTGCTGCCCGTCAAATCCCGCCTGTTCCGCTTCGGCCACAAACCGTGGAACCCATTTAGCAATAATGTACTCCAGTCCCAACCCATAATCGTAATGCTTGTAATACGATTTCCGGGCGGTATCTCCGCTGATGAGGATCTGATTGGCGTAGCCTTTGCGGACGAGCTCGAGGATCAGCCCGATTCGGGTGCTCTCCGGGCCGTACTTGATCTTGCCGATGCCGTCGAAGGAGAGATAAGCCCCGGTCTTGGCAATTTGCTCATGATAATAAGGATCTGGATTGCGATCCATGTGACCCAGGCTGACAAAGTGAAGATCAACCCGCTCGCTGCGAAGCAGCTCAAGTTGTTCCAAGCCCATCGTCCCAACCTCGGTATGGGAGTGGATCGGAGCCTTGGTTTCGTGATGGGCCCTGGCAACCGCCCGCAGCGTTTTCTCCTCCAGCGGCGTAATCCGTTTATACCCCGTCCCGAATTTCACCTGGCCTGCTTTGAAGGGTGTACCTTCTAAGCCTTCCTCAACCTCGCGAATCACGAATTCGGCTAATTCGTTGATGCTCTTCGCTTCAATCCATTCGTAATACGTGTCGTAATTGCCGATGATCGGCTTCAGTTCATCCTTGATCTGGGCATCCCAAAGGAAGCTCTTGTTAAACCCGGCGGTCCCAATAACGCGCACCCCGGTTTCCTTCATGATGTCAACTACCGCCTGCACATCTCGACCGTAATCAATCGCCGTTGCGTCGACGATCGCCTCCCCGCCATGCCGCTTAAAATCAAACACGTCACGTTTGGATTTCTCCGGATCATCCAGCAGCAAATCGTCTTCCCCGCGCTCCGACCAGTAGGCAGGCCGACAGACGAGATGTTCATGCGAATAAGTAAACCCTAGCTGATCTTTGGGGATATCCCCGTCCAGCGTACGTATGAAGCTCATCTCGGCGTCCCCCCAAGCTGATTTGTAACCTTCCGATGGATCACATCCTTAGAACAGGAGCTGCGACAGCAAGCGAATGATCGGTCCGAGGATGAACATATCCGTATCGGCTGCCCACATGGCTGTGTCCGGCACCGTCGTGGAAATCAGATAACGAACCATGATGAATTGGCCCCAAGCCACGATCGTTGCGGTGATGAAACCACCCAACAATGCCCCTCTGACCCCGCCGGTGGAGTTCCCGAATACCCCGGCCGTCGCCCCGTGGAAGAACAACACGATCATCGTTGGGACGAAAATGTACGCCACCGTGTTCCCCAGCACAACCAGCCAGATTAACGCCCCGACGAAGGCGCCAAGGAAACCGAGAATCACTGCATTGGGTGCATATGGATAAACCACCGGGCAATCGAGCGCCGGTTTTGCACCCGGGACGAGCTTGGTCGCAATCCCGTTAAATGCCGGAACGAGCTCCCCGATAAACATCCGGACCCCAAGCAGGACGATGGCAATCCCGCCTGCAAAGGTCAGCGATTGAACGATCGAATAAATAATGAAGTTTTGATCTCCGGACTGGGCCACCAAGTTCTGCGCTTCCGGCGTTCCTTTGAGCATGAGCACAACCGCGCCTACGAAGAACAACAAGCCCATGCACAACGCCGTAATGACGTTAGAATCGCGAAGAAACTCCAGCCCCTTCGGCACCTTGATTTTTTCAGTATCATTCTCTTTGTTCCCTAACCATTTCCCTAAGAGCGCCCCGAGCAGACCGGCTGCTGCCGACGTATGCCCCAGTGCGATATTGTCATTCCCCGTAATTTTGCGCATGAATGGCTGAGTCAGTGCGGGCTGGAAGGTCCAGTAAACCCCCAGGATGATCGCGATGAACAGAATCAGCCCCCACCGTGGAACCGAATCTCCGGCCGTATGAATCACGATTCCGGTAAAAATGGTGGACGTCCAGAACATCATGTGTCCGGTCAAGTAAATGTACTTGAACTTCGTGAACCGAGCCAACAGCACGTTAATCAGAAAACCAAGCAGCATCGCCATCGTCACGGAGCCGCCAAACTGCGCATTAAAGGTCTCCTGACCAAGGAAGTTCGACAGGCTTTCCGACTCCAGCCCGAACACTTCTTTCCACATGGGCTCGAATACGTTCAATGCCCCAACGATGACGCCGGAACCGGCGGAGATGATGAGGAACCCAATCACCGCCTTAAATGTGCCGCTGATCACTTGACTGGTCGATTTCTTTTGCAGCAGTAAACCCAATAAAACGATGAAGCCAAGAAGAATTGCCGGTGTCCCAAAGATGTTGTTGGATATCCAGAATAAAACATCCATTGTCCCTTCCTCCTTCTTTTTACATAGCTTCTTTCAGGTTTTGCCGAATCTCCTCTAAGTCAAAGTAATTGTTGACAATGATGATTTGTGCCGAATGGTCAGGCAGGCTTCGAGCCAGCTCATTGTTCGTAATAATATAATCTGCCGGCATACTTGAGGCCGAAGAGACATCCATATGATCCACCTCAGCCTGGATCCCCATCTCCCTTAGCACCGTTTCCACATTCATGCGTAAAATCAAGCTGGTTCCTTGTCCTAAACCGCAAACGCAGATGATCTTCATGGAGATTCCTCCTGTGTTGGTTATTCTCCCTGCTCGATATTTGAGGATTGGATCAATCCCTCGATATCCTCAGGGGTTCTCGCTGCTTTCAACGCCTCAATATTCGTGGGTTCATTGAGTAAAGTGGTTAATCTGCGTAACAGATCGATATGCTCCGAGCTTGACGAGGAGCCTAGGGCGAACACGAGCTCGACGGGATCATTCTCGGGATGTCCAAAGGCCACGGGCTGCTTCAGCCGGATGAAGGAAACCGAGGCTTCATGAACACCGGATTCCGCTTTGGCATGAGGGATTGCAATGTGCGGAGCGACCACGATATAGGGCCCCTGTTCTTGAAAAGCCGTCAGCATCGCTTCCACGTAGCTGTCCTCAGCCGCCCCGATCTCAACTAATAACTGCCCGGCAGCGCGAATCGCCTCCTGCGCGTCCTTCGCTTCAACATCCAGCGAGATCAGACTTGTATCCAGAAAACGCATCGATAATCCTCCTTAAATATCCGTCAAGCATCAGAATAATGTTGGAATAAATGCATCATTTCGGCTTTGTCGTCCGTGCTCCCCAGAACGTAACGGTTCCTCTCTTCCATCAAGAGATTCGCCAACTGGGTGAGCGCCCTTAAGTGGAACTGTCCATCGATGCCAACCACGACGAATAGCAGATTGACGAGGTGATTCGGCTGATCACTGAAGGGAACTCCATCTCGAATAACTAGCAAGGATATGGAGGCCCGAACCGCCCCGTCCTCGGGCCTGGCATGCGCGATCGCAACCCCCGGCGTGGCAATTATGTAGGGCCCGTATCGATCGATGTAAGCGATCATCGCTTGTACGTAACCGTCAGTTATAGTTCCTTCCTGCAGCAACGGCTGGGCTGCAAGCCGGATTGCTTCACGCCATCCCAAGGCCTGTTCCCGAATCGTAATGCGTGAAGGATTTAACAGATCAGCAAGTGTTGGCTTATTCTCCTTCGATTTAGTCGGCTGGACTTTAGTTGATGACAGATACCGCTGGATATCCCTTAGCAGCGCCTCTCGATCGGGAATGGCGACGTGTTGGCTCACCAAATCCACAATTTCCTGCGCCGCAGGAAAGGCAGAGCTGCCCTCAGCCACCCCCAGATAAGGGTTCACCCGACTTAGCAAATGCGTCTTCTCGGCGTCGCTCATTACCGCGTTCAAGATAAACACCGGAACCTGACAACCCGACAAGGGAACCGTAGAGAAGATCAGGTCGACGGGATCCGTGAATTTCTCGAATTCTCGCAGGGACAGCACTGCCACTAAATCCAGGGAGGGGAAGAGTTGCTCCAGCTGATTTTTAAGCAGCCTTGAAGCCGAAACTCCGTTTACACAAACGACAGCAGCTCGTTTCCGATGCTCCGTTTTCGCTTGCTCCCTTTTGAGCCAGCCCCCAAAATGCATCGTCAGATAGGCGATCTCAT
Source organism: Paenibacillus sp. J14 (assembly GCF_000518465.1). Taxonomy (NCBI): domain Bacteria; kingdom Bacillati; phylum Bacillota; class Bacilli; order Caryophanales; family Paenibacillaceae; genus Paenibacillus; species Paenibacillus sp. J14. Next base: position 39,769 of record NZ_KI912442.1, read on the forward strand.
GACGGCCTAACGGCTTCTCGAATAACCGCTCCAGCGGGGAAGCGGACTTTTGAGTCAGCTCGTACACTTCCCGGTACTCTTCTAGGATTTTGTCCGTCAGCGGATTATCGATGGTGAGTCCATATTTGATGCGATAAAACATCGATTTGACGTGAAGGAACAACTGCTTAACCAAAGCCTCCCGGTTCTGAAAATAGACGCAGCCGTTCTTAGCGAACAGGTCAATAACCTCCTCTGTCGCTGCACGCAGTCGCTTCGTCTCCCAAGTGTCGGATTCCACCTCGACTCGATTCACTTTGGCCGCCAGCAAATAAATCGCCAAGTACCCGATCTCGTCTTCCGGTACGCGAAGGTCAAACCGTTCCCCAAGCTCATCAGCGATTTGCGTCGCCGCCTTGAACTGGAGCGTTTCGCGTAAGGCCGCCTTCTCTTCTTCCTCCAGCTGTACCGTTCGCCCTTGCTTCATGCGGTTGGCGGACAACCAAATGCGCAGGGTCAAATGCAGAATCGTCTCATCTGTCCATTCCATGCCAATCCGCTGCTCGGTGGAGACGATGATCCGGTATACGGAGGCCAGCTCCTCCTCCCGGAACGCTGGGAAGTGGCGCCGGAATAAATCCGTGTGAATGAGGCCGTCAAAGGCAGGAGACGAAGGATTCCAGTCAGCATACGACAGCTGCTCGAACAAGAAGCGAGACAAGATCGCCCGAATGTCTTTCTCATTCCCTTGAATAAAATAGCCCTGTTTCCGGTCGAACTGGATGCTTAGCGCATAATCTTCCAGCTCTTTCTTCAGACGCTTGAGCTCCGCATGGGCGGTTCCCCAGCTAACCTGAAGCAAAGCCTCCATATCATGCAAGAACAGGGGGGTACTCCGGTTGACGAGTCTCAGGCAAAGCAAGGCCTTTCGCTCACCGCTGGATAGATAGTATTGCTGCGGCTGTACGGATTGGGCCATGCTCGGAAGCTGGGATCTCGATGCTTCGGGGAGCAAGAAGCCTCGGCCTCGTACATATTGCACGGGAGCCAGCCCGCCTTGGCGAAGCCAGTGATTGATTTTGTCCATGTCGTAGTAAATCGTCCGCTTGGAGACATGGAAGACATCCATCAATTCTTGCACTGAGAGGTAGCCTGGGGTCTGTTGAACCAGGGCAAGGATCGAAGAACTTCGCTCGTCAAGGATGTTCCACCACCCACTTTCATCGATAGGTACTTCTATCCTATTAAATTGGGATTCAGGGGTATTCCTACCTCAACCGCGCAATTGTTGTATTTTTGAAGTTTGCAAATTTATACGGTAGAAAATATGCGGGTAAATCAATTTTGCCTCTTGCTAACCAGCAAGTTCCATACTACCATACAAGTATGGCAGTTAAATGGATCTGGGAAGAGCACCAAAGCAGAGAATGGACATTAGGCAAGATGGAACGAGAACAAATGCTAGAGCAGGGCTCCGGCCCAAAGGAGGTGAATGGATGAGCGACAAATGGCTGACACAGACGGGTTCGGCGGGTAACGCCGTATATGCCAAGCTGAAGGAACAGATCGTCACGCTGGAGCTGCCTCCGGGGACTACACTGTCTGAAAAAGAGATGTCGTTAGCCTTTCAGGTGAGCCGCACCCCGGTGCGGGAGAGCTTCGTACGGCTGGCGCAGGAAGGGCTGGTGGTGGTCCTGCCGCAGCGCGGCACGCGGGTATCGCTAATCGACCCCGAGCTCGTGGAGGAAGCGCGGTTTATGCGGGAGCAGTTGGAGCGTGCCGTGATCCGGCTCGCCTGCGAACAGTTCCCGGAAGCGTTGTTGACCGAGCTGGCCGACAACTTGGCCCGTCAGCAGGACAGCATCCGTCGGCACGACAATCACGCGATGTTTGCGCTGGACGAGGAGTTCCACCGCATTCTATTTGCGGGCTGCCGCAAGCTGGGTACCTGGGACGTCATCCAGCAGATGAACGCCCACCTCAATCGGACGCGAGTGCTTTGGCTGACAACCGATCCGCATTGGGAGAATCTCTACGAGCAGCACCAAGACATGTATGAGGCGATTGTTGCCCGCGACGCCCATCGGGCCGACCTGCTGATGATGGAGCATTTGCAGCTCAGCATCTCCAATTTACCGGTGTTGCAGGAGCGGTATCCGGACTATTTTAAGCAAAGCTAACATCCAGCTCTCCCCCAAATAACCAGATAGGCGGTGAAGGTAAAGTATGCGTATGACATTTCGTTGGTTCGGCGAAGGCAATGACACGGTCACGCTGGATCAGATCAAGCAAATCCCCGGAGTCGAGGGTCTCGTATGGTCGCTGCATGACGTGCCTGCCGGAGAAGAATGGCCGATGGACAAAATCGAAGAGGTGAAGCGGCAAGCTGACCGCTATGGGTTTCACCTCGATGTGGTGGAAAGCGTCAACGTGCATGAGGATATCAAGCTGGGTCTGCCATCGCGCGACCAGTATATCGAAAACTACAAGCGTACGATTGAGAAAGTCGCCAAAGTCGGCGTTAAGGTGATCTGCTACAATTTCATGCCGATCTTTGACTGGCTGCGGACGGATTTACATAAAGCGGGGGCGGATGGTTCGACGGCGTTATTTTATGAGAAAGCCCGCATCCACAATATCGATCCGTTTGAGCTGGTGAAGGTGATCAACCAGAACAGCGCGCTAACGATGCCCGGTTGGGAACCGGAGCGGCTGGAGCATCTAACCTCCCTGTTTGAGGCGTATCGGGGTGTTACGGAAGAAGATCTGTGGCGGAACCTAGAGTATTTCCTGAAGGAAATCGTTCCGGTGGCCGAGCAGCACGGAATCAAAATGGCCATTCATCCGGACGATCCGCCGTGGTCGATCTTTGGGCTGCCGCGCATCATCACGAATCAGGACAATCTGCGCCGCTTCCTGAAGCTCGTCGACAGTCCATCCAATGGTATTACGTTGTGCAGCGGCTCGCTGGGGGCGAATCCGGACAATGATATCATCGCAATGATCCATGAATTCCATGACCGGATTCCGTTTGCCCATATCCGCAATGTGCGCGTGTTTGATAACGGCGATTTCATGGAAACGTCACACCGGACTCAAGACGGCACCGTCGATATCGCCGGTATTGTGAAAGCGTATTATGACACCGGTTTCACGGGGTATGCCCGTCCCGACCATGGCCGCCACATCTGGGGCGAAGAATGCCGTCCGGGATACGGCCTGTACGACCGAGCGCTTGGCATCATGTATCTGTGGGGCTTATGGGACGCCTATGCCAAGCAGGCCGGTCAGCTAAACTAACCCAGAATCTTCCTTTATATATGATGAAAAAGGAGTGAAGCAACCGATGAGCAACTTGCCAGTACATCCTGCATTGGTCGGCAAAACAGCCGTCATTACCGGCGGCGCCGGGGTGCTGTGCCGGGCAATGGCCCGTGAACTAGGGCGTCAGGGGGCGAAAGTGGCGATCTTGAACCGCACGCTCGCCAAGGCCGAAGCCGTAGTGGATCAGATTCGCACCGATGGCGGTGTGGCTGCGGCATTTGCCTGCGACGTGACGGATGCCGAGAGCGTCAAGGCAGCGGAGGCCGCAGTACGAGAGCAGTTTGGCCCGTGCGACATCCTCGTCAACGGAGCCGGCGGCAACAATGCCAGCGCCAATACAACCAACGAGATTTTTCGGCCGGAAGATGTCGCGAATCCGGAGGTCACCAGCTTTTTTGACCTCAGCATTTCCGGCGTACGCGGCGTCCTGGATTTAAACTTCATGGGGACGTTGATCCCGACGCAAATTTTCGCTAAAGAAATGATTGGGCGTCCCGGCGCGACGATTATCAACATCTCCTCCATGAGCTCGTACAGCCCGATGACGAAGGTTCCTGCCTACAGTGCGGCCAAAGCGGCGATCAACAACCTGACGCAGTGGCTGGCCGTGCATCTGGCGGAGTCCGGGATTCGCGTGAACTCGATTGCCCCGGGATTTTTCCTGACTGAGCAGAATCGCAGCTTACTGACGAACCCGGACGGATCGTTAACGGAGCGCTCGAACAAAATTATCACCCATACCCCGATGCGCCGCTTTGGCGTGCCGGAGGATTTGCTGGGTACGCTATTGTGGCTGGCTGATGCGGAGACGTCTGGCTTTGTGACCGGTACGGTGATTCCCGTCGATGGCGGTTTTATGGCTTACTCAGGGGTTTAAAAGGTCGCGGTAGTCGTACGCGGGACTTCGATAAAGAAGGAGATGCGTTAGAAAATGGCTGATTTTCAAGTGATTAACGAGCTGCCTATCCAGGATAAAGCGGTTGCCTTCACGTTCGACGATGGCCCCAATCCGCTGTACACCCCGCAGGTTTTGGAGATTCTAAGGGAGGTACAGGGCAAAGCAACGTTCTTTATGATCGGCACACAGATGGAGAAAAGCCCGGAAACCGCCAAGGCTGTGCACGAGCAAGGCCATGAGATCGGTAACCATACGTACACGCACCCGCACTTGCCGGATCTTCCCCCGGAGGAATGCCGCCGGGAACTACAGCTGACGGAGGATTTGATCGAGCAGGTCACCGGCGCGAAACCGAAGGTCTTCCGCCCGCCTTACCTCGCCACCTCCGAGGAGGTGGCCACCATCACCTCCGGTGAATTCGGCTATCCCGCGATTGGGGCGGTGAATGGCGCGGCGATGGACTGGGAGATGCCCGGCGTGGCGCACATTGTGGAGAAGACGCGGGAGCAGGTCCGCCCGGGCAGCATCCTGCTATTCCACGACGGCTTCGACGACCGTTCCCAAACCGTGGAAGCCGTGCGCATCCTGGCCGCCGAACTAACGGCCGCCGGATACCGGCTGGTGACGGTCAGCGAGCTGCTGACGTTAAGCAGAGCTGCGTTGGAATAAGGCAAAAGGCCAAAAGGAACCTCACGAATGAGGCGGTCTTTTTGGCCTTTTTTCTGTTCGGATGTATAACGAAATGTAAAAGTGCAGGCGAATCTTGTCGAATGTACCTTGTATCGGTGGATGAAATGCAAAAGTACAGTTCATTTAACCGCCTAGGGCCCATTTTTCTTCAAAACCCGCTTACTCAACTGCATTTTTACACTTAATCTCGCAGAAAAGCCGATTTTCCTCAAAATGAACTGCACTTTTGCAGTTAGTCTATAAGCAAGGGATAGTGGGGCGGTAGTAAGTTAGCAACCACCCATGACCTCCCTCGCTTCACGACCCGTAGTACACCTCCGCCTGATGCTCAAACAACTGCAGCTGCTCGCGGACGCGCACCACCTCGCCGACGACGATCAGCGCCGGATTGCTCAGCTTCACGGCGGCGGCCAGCTTGTGCATGTCGTCCAAGGTACAAGTGAACGTGCGCTGCCGGCAGGTCGTACCGCGTTCGATCAACGCCACCGGCGTTGAAGCCGACTTGCCATGGCGGAGCAACTCCTCGCGGATGGCGCCGATTTGGCTGACGCCCATGTAGATCGCCAGCGTGTCGACGCTATGCGCCAACAGGTCCCAGCGGATCGGCGTCTGATCGCCGTGGCAGCGGTTGCCGGTCACACAGGCGAACGAGGCGGCCGCCCCGCGATGCGTCAAAGGCACGCCGGCGGAAGCCGCCGCGCCCAGCGCTGATGTGATGCCGGGAATCACCTCATAGGGGATTCCCGCAGCGGCCAGCGCCAGCGCCTCCTCCCCGCCGCGCCCGAAGACGAACGGGTCGCCGCCCTTCAGGCGCACGACCCGCTTCCCGTCCATGGCGTAGCGGATCAGCCAGCGCTCGATTTCCTCCTGCGGCATCGCGTGGCGTCCCGGCGCCTTGCCGACGTACACCAGCTCCGCGAACGGCCCGGCGTATGCCAGCAGCTCTTCACTGACGAGGCGGTCGTACAACACGACCTCGGCTTCCCGCAGCCGGTTCATCGCCTTGACCGTGATCAACTCGGGGTCGCCGGGTCCCGCTCCGATAATACTTACCATCCCGGGGTGCTTCATAGGCGTTCCCCTGCCACGGACAACGCGCGGCCATCCGGCTCAGCCATTTCCGTTCCTGCAACCTGCGCGGCTACTCCGCGCCGCAAGCTGCCTTTTTGCGCCACATACAGCATCAAACCGGTGAACACGACGCCGCCCAGGAAGTTGCCGATCAAGACAGGAATTTGGTTCCACAGCCACCAGTCGGCCATACTGACGTCCGCTCCCAGCATCATGCCAGCCGGGATGACGAACATATTCACGACCGCATGCTCGAACCCTTGTGCAAAAAAGATCAGGATCGGCAACCACATCGCTGCGATTTTGCCTGCCGTCGACTTCGAGGTCATCGCCATCACCACGCCCAGCGTAACCATCCAGTTACACAGAACAGCCTTGATGGTGACCAGCGCGAGACCGCTGCCGCCCATCTGCTTGTAAGCCAGCGTCTTCGCTTCGCTCGTCTGGATCAACATCTGCACAAGCGGGTGGGACAGGTCCGTGCCCATTTTCGTAATCGTCAGCCCATAGAGAACAGCATACACAGCACAGCCGATGAGATGCCCGAGGATCACCCATCCAAAGCTGGACAACATCCGCCCCGGCGAAGCCTGCCGTTCCATCACAGCCAGCGGGATCAAGGCGAAGCTGCCAGTGACAAGCTCCAGGCCCAACAGGACGATCATCACAAAGCCAACCGGGAAAATCACCGCCCCCACGATCCCCAGCGAGGTCTGTTGCGTCGCGGTAAACGCCAAGGTGGTGGCGAACGCCAGGATCGCTCCGCCCAAAAATCCTTTGACCAGCAACTGCAGAATGCTGAGGTTGGCTTTATTTTTCCCGGTCTCAATCATGCTCCCTAGTACTTCTCCTGGTTTGACGTAATCCATGGTTCGTCCACTCCTTTATTCGCACTGCGATTCTCTATACGCTCTATACGCCCTATACGCTACAGTGAAATATATATAGCTCCGGTCGCTTCATCCACTTCGATCTCATAGACCGTGACCTCCCCATGGTCGGGCTCTTGGACACGTCCGCTCCGCAGATTGATCTTCCAATCGTGCAGGGGACAGTGCACGGCTGCACCGCACACCATCCCTTCTGACAACTTGCCGCCTTTGTGCGGACAGCGGTTTTCAATGGCGTGAACACTGCCGTCGCTGAGGCGGAAAATCGCAACCTCCTTCCCCTCAACAAACACCGTACGTGAACCAAGCCGATCAATGTCGTCCAACCGTGCCACTTGAATTTTAGTTATCATGGTATCTGCCCCCCAAAAAAGATCAAGAATTTTGCAGTTGTACGTCTCGCAGCGGTTCGAAGTTTTTACGCAGCTCCTGGTTTTCAATAATTTCTTTCCACGGGTCTGTCGTCCGGCTTAAGGTGTCCTGAATCCGCTCAGCCAGTGCTTTCCGTTCATCGGCTTGCTCCAACACTGCCTTGATGGCGTCCAATCCTACCCGCTCAACCCACTGCGCTGTCCGTTCGTTCCAGCTGGCTTGCTCACGGTAATGCTGCAAGAACGCTGCGGTCCATTCGACCACTTCATCTTCGGTCTTCACTACGCAGAGCGAATCTGCCGCCCGAACCTTCACACCGCCGTTACCGCCCACATAGATCTCCCAACCGCCGTCGATAGCCACAACGCCAAGGTCCTTAATCGTGGCTTCGGCGCAGTTCCGCGGGCAACCCGATACCGCCAGTTTAACCTTGCCGGGGGTGTTCAGGCGTTCAAACGTTTTTTCCAGCTGAATGCCCATGCTAATGGAATCTTGGGTCCCGAACCGGCAGAACGTGGAGCCGACGCAGGTCTTCACCGTCCGCAGCGCCTTGCCGTACGCATGACCGGACGGCATATCGAGCTCCTCCCACATTTTCGGCAAATCTTCCTTCTTTACGCCCAGCAGGTCAAGCCGCTGTCCGCCGGTGAACTTCACCATCGGCACTTGGTATTTCTCGGCAACCGCCGCAATTCGCTTGAGTTCAGCCGGTGAGGTTACACCGCCGTAAATCCGAGGCACCACAGAGAACGTTCCGTCCTTTTGAATGTTGGCATGGTAACGTTCGTTGGCGAAGCGGGATTCTTTCTCATCCACATACTCAGCCGGCCACAGCATCCCCAGGTAGTAGTTCAACGCCGGGCGGCACTTCGAGCAGCCCTCCGGCTCGCGCCATTCCAGCACGTTCATCACCTCGCGCACACTCTTGAGCCCCATCTCCTTGATGCTGGCGACGATCTCGTCGCGGCCCAGAGGGGTACAGCCGCAGATGCCTTCCTTCACCGCTTTGACATCGCCTTCTGCATATAGATGCAGCAGTCCCTCGACCAGCGGTTTGCAGCCGCCGCAGGAGCCGGACGCCTTCGTGCACGCTTTGATCTCGCCGACGCTGGAGCAGCCGCCCTTCACCGCTTCGACGATGGTGCCTTTGGTGACGCCGTTACAGCCGCAGATGATTTCGTCGTCCGCCATTGCGGCCAACCGGGCATTCGGGGACGAGGCCCCTGCCCCGGCTTGACCCGGAGTAAACCCAAGCAGCAGCTCCTTCTCTTTCCCGGCTACGGATTCTCCGCTTTTGATCTTGGCAAATAACGATGGGCCGTCCGTTGTGTCGCCGAACAGTACCGCGCCGATGAGCCGATCGTCTTGCAGGACGATTTTACGGTACGTGCCCTCCAGTTCGTCTTGAATGCGCAGCGAGCGCGTGCCTGGCGCATCATTGAAATATCCCGCAGAAAAAACATCTACTCCCGACACCTTCAGCTTCGTCGAAGTGACGGATCCTTCGTACGCGGCGGTTTCGACACCAGCCAGCCGCTTGGCCAATACACTGCCTTGCTCATAGAGCGGGGCCACCAGCCCGTAGGCGATGCCGCGATGCTCAGCGCATTCCCCAACGGCATAAACCCCCGGTGCGCTGGTTTCAAGATAATCGTTGACGATAATGCCTCGCGCCACATTAAGGCCTGCCTCTTTTGCCAATTCAATGTTTGGTTTGATGCCGACGGCCATCACAACGAGGTCCGCTTCCAACCGGCTTCCGTCTGCAAATTCCAGCCCCTCGGCCCGCCGTCCGCCGTAAATGCTGGCTGTTTGCTTTTGCATGAGGAACTTCATGCCTTGCGCTTCCAGCTCATGTTGCAGCATCCGCGATGCCGGCTCGTCGAGCTGACGCTCCATCAAGTAAGGATGGATATGCACGACGGTGACGTCCATGCCGAGATTAAGCAACCCGCGGGCCGCTTCCAGGCCTAAGAGACCTCCGCCGATCACCGCAGCTTTTTTATGTTTGCGGGAGGCCTCCATCATCAGCTCGCAGTCCTTGATATTGCGGAACCCGATGACACCATCCTTGCGTGCCCCGGGAATCGGTAAGATAAATGGATTGGAGCCCGTGGCCAAAATCAATGCGTCGTATTCTGCTTCTACCCCGGAGGCCGATACGACCTTGCGCTTATCGGTATCGAGCCGAACAACCTCATCGCCCAGATGGAGGTTGATGTGATTTTCCTCGTACCAGGCCAAATCGTTAATTACAATCTCCTTCATGTCTGCCCCGCCAGCCAACACCGAAGACAGCATAATCCGATTGTAGTTCGGATACGGCTCTGCACCGAAGACCGTAATCTCGTACGCCTCCGGAGCCAGCTTCAGCACATGCTCCACCGTGCGGATTCCCGCCATCCCGTTACCGACCAGCACCATCTTTTTCTTTTGGTTCATCTCCATCTCCCCTTTTCCCAAATTACCAAGAAAACACAAAAAGCCTGCTTCGCCCCTAGAGACACGCAGCTACACCACGTGATTTCTACGGATTGCGAAGACAGGCTCCATTGCCGCTTCTAGCGGGCACCCCATTGTACCCGGCATGATTACGATCGAATTTTTGAATAAACAAATTTGAATCAAGTGTTGAGTTGACATTAACTATAAAGGAGGTTGGAGGTTATGTCAATATACATTACATAAAATTGTGTGATTAAAATTTTTATGTCAGTTTTCATTACATTTGTATTGATTTTTCAGAAAAAAGGCGAGAAAATACATTTATCCTTTAAAATTTGAAATGTGATGTAAGGTTTTCTTTCCTCGCTGCAATTTCGCAGTTGCAGTTGTTGAAGTTATTCGTGTATCTCGATCCTTTATGACTTTAAAGCTAAACACCGCTTGGATTATGAAACAGATCGTTATGGATAGGAGGGATCCCTCTCGATGCGCTTCTTATTGGTCATTCGCGAAGCCGGTTTACCCGGGACTGCCTCGACAGATCCCCTGAAGTCTTTGCCCTTGGCTGATCCCGAAACCTTCCTCAAAACGAGCGGGTATCAAGTCTTCGCCTCCTGTCAGGAGCCGCAAATTCGCAAGCGGATCAAGGAGGTTGACGCTGCGGTGCTGGATATGCCGCTTGAGGGGATGCAGCGCTGGGGCAACACGCTGCTCAAGTGGAAGCCACTCCCGCTCCTCTGGTGGTGTAGCCCCGAGACGGCAAGCTCCTCATTGGAGGCATGTGAGACAGAGGTCCCCGTTGACGGCCTGCTCTCCCCGTCCATGACGGCATCGGAGCTGCATTGGGCGCTGCATTTCAGCGCTAGGCATTTTTTTGAGAGGCAAACCTGGCAGAATGAACGGGCGCAATTGGTCTCCCGGCTGGAGGAACGGAAGTGGATCGACATGGCCAAGAGTATCTTGTGCGACGTGAACAAAGTGTCCGAAGCCGAGGCTTACGACATGCTGCGCAAGCGGGCGATGAATGAACGGAAACGGATGGTGGATGTGGCGACTTCGGTCGTCAAAGCCCATCAGCAATTAAAATTTTGAACCGATCTTACAAACAAAGGGGGGCTCCCGATGACGATGACAGAAATCCTGAAGGAAGTAGGACGAGGCAAAAGAGGCGCCCGCGACTTGACCTATGAGGAAGCAACCGAAGCCGCCGAATTGATGATCAGCGGCCAAGCGACTCCGGCGCAGATTGGCGCCTTCTTTATGGCACAGCGGATCAAGCTGGAGAGCGTGGCGGAACTGAAAGCATTTGTGACCGTCTTTCGCAAACATGCCCGTCGCTCGCCGATTCCTCAGGGACTCGACTGTGCCGGACCTTATGACGGCCGCACCACCTCCTTTATGGCGACGTTTGCCACCTCCTTTCTGCTGGCTTCAGGAGGTTTACCCGTCACGCTGCACGGCACCCCGTCGCTCCCGCCCAAGTGGGGCGTGACCCTGACCGATCTGCTTGACGAGTTGGGCGTGGACAGCCGCTTGATGGAGTGGGCGCCGGCAGCCCGCCCGGCAGACTTCTCCGGCGTCCGGTTCGTGCCGTCTGAGGTCTGGTGCCCGCCGCTGGAGAAGCTTCGTCCGATCCGCGAAGAGCTGGGTCTGCGGACGATCTTGAATACGATCGAGAAGCTGCTGGACTTCAGCGATTCGCCTTATTTGGTGTATGGTGTATACCATAATACTGTGTTCGACCGGATGGCCCAGCTCATCGAGCAGCTGGATTACCGGAAAGCGTTGATCGTCCAAGGGGCACAAGGCTCAGAGGACCTGTTTATCGATCGGCCGACCCGCACCTATGTGGTGGGCAACGGTGAAGCGAAGCTGAACATTATCGATCCGGAAACGTACGGGCTGGACACCCCGCTGCCCGAAGAAGACGATACCGCCTGGAACGCAGCCAAACAGCTGCACGTTACCGAACAGGTGCTGCAAGGGCAAGCGCACCCGGCTTACGTAAACCAGGTGCTGCTGAACGGAGCGGTTCGCCTGGAGCTCGCCGGGCGCGTCGATTCGATCGAAGAGGGCATTTACACCTGCAAGGCCCTTCTGGACGACGGCAGTCCATGGGCGACTTACTGCAGTTGGCGCGACACGCTGCGCTTGGAGCAATCGGCCGCCGCAGAACGCGCAAAAGCCCCCCATCAAGCCTGATTTCAAGGCGAATGATGGGAGGCTTTCTCGAATCATTCACCTTATTCCCGGGAATCACGCCAATTTGATGGCCACGCTCGGTGAATAAGGTGATTTCGCTTTAATACGCCCCGCGGATATGCTGCGCAACTTCGTTTTGGTAGAAGTTGGCCAGCCGCTCTAACTCTTCCTTGCTGAAGGAAGGCACGTCGATTGCGCCGAGGTTGTCCTCGACCTGACGCACGTTGCGGAAGCCCGGGATCACGCAGGAAACTTCCGGCTGGTCTAGAATCCAGCGCATCGCCGCGCGGGCCATGTCCCCGCGTCCTTCGGCGATCCAGCGGAGCTGGGCCGCCAGCTCAACACCTTTAACGAACGGCAAGCCAGCAAACGTCTCACCGACGTTGAACTGCTCGCCGTTCGCGTTAAAGTTGCGGTGATCGTCGGCCGCAAATGTCGTGTCCGGCGTGAATTTACCGGTCAACAGGCCGCTGGCCAACGGAAGCCGCACAAGGATGCCTACACCGGCTTCGTGTGCCTTCGGCAGCAGCTCTGCGAGCGGCTTCTGGCGGAACAGGTTCAGGATGACCTGCAGCGCCTTAACTCCCGGCACTCCTAGGCAGAACAGCCCTTCCTCCACCGTCTCTACGCTTACGCCGTAGTGGCGGATTTTCCCCTCTTGTTGCAGCTTGTCCAACACCTCAAAGACCCGGCCGTCCTTCAACACAGCCAACGGCGGGCAGTGGATCTGATACAGGTCGATACGCTCGCGCTCTAACCGTTTGAGGCTGGCTTCGCAATAAGCCCGTACCCGCGCTTCGGAATACGTCTCCAGGTCATGAATATCGCCGGCCCGGCAAAATTTGGTCGCGATATAGATTTCGTCTTCCTTCCCCTTGGTCGCTTTGGCGAGCAATTGTTCCGCATGTCCGTCACCATAGACATCCGCCGTATCAAAGAAGTTAACGCCTTCTCCAATCGCTTTATCCAATCCCTTTAGGGCTTCATCATCATTCGTGTTGCCCCAGCTTCCGCCGATGGCCCAAGTGCCGAAGCTCACTTCGCTGACTTGAAGACCCGTGTTTCCAAGCTCCCGATATTTCATCGAATTTCCCTCCTAAGGTTCGATAGGTCCAGATTCTGAACAGGTTCTGTATACTTCAAAAGAGGCCCTTCCAACCAGAAGGGCCTCTCTCATTTTACACCGAAAACGCTAGCAGAATAAAGCGTTTTCCTTATATCGTTGCTTTCCCTGTATGCGTACCGTTATGCTCGTTGCTCCGCAGCCAATGCCGCCACACGGTGATAAGCTGCCTTCGGCTGGTGCTGGGCGTCGAACAGAAACGGCCAGTTCTTCCGGCCGCGCACCGGAAAATTATCCAGCCAGGTATAATCATCCGCTGCTCCCCAGAAGGTAACGCCGCTAATGACGTCACGATACTCCAGCAACAGCCGGAACACGGCTTCATAACGCTCGGCCTGTTGCTCCAGCATCCCCGGCTCAGGCGCGGTCAAATCGGTTCGCCGGTCATCGAAGCGGAACATCGAGATATCCAGCTCCGTCAGCTGCAGCTGCAACCCCAGCGAAGCATACTTCTCAATCGCTGCCTTAATCTCATCCAACGATGGATCGTACAGGTTCCAGTGCGCTTGTAATCCGATGCCATGGATCGGCACCCCTTGCTCCAGCAGCGAATGAACGAGTGTGTAAATTTTATCGCGTTTCAGAGGATTCGATTCGTTGTAGTCGTTATAAAACAACAGCGCCTGTGGATCCGCCTCATGTGCATACTCGAACGCTTTAGCGATAAATTCAGGTCCCGCGATTTCCGTCCATTTGGAAGTGCGCAGCAGCGCCTCCCCTTCGTCCGCGATGACCTCGTTGACGACGTCCCAGGCGTAGATCTCGTTCTTGTACCGGCCTACTATGGTATGAATATGCTCCCGAAGCCTGCCGAACAGCACTTCCTTGCTAACCGCCGCGCCTTGGCGATCCTGGAACAACCAGTCAGACGTCTGATTATGCCACACCAGTGTATGCCCCCGCATGGCCATGCCGTGCTCTCGGGCGAAATTAACCAGCCGATCCGCGTCCTCGAAGGTATAGGTCTGTTCCTTAGGATGCACGCTGACGAACTTCATCTCGTTCTCCGCAGTCAGGCTGTTGAAGTGATACGCCAGCAATGCCTTCTGCGTCCGGATCGTCGTCGGATTGACCGCCGCTCCAATTTTGAAGTCCGCCGCAAACAGTTCCTTTAATGCCGGTACGGAATGGAACGTTGGATTCATGAAGATTCCTCCTCTGCCACGCTTGGGAAAATACTCGTACGAACGGTTCACGAAATAAAACAACTATTCTTTAACGCTCCCGACATTCAGGCCAACCACGAAATATTTCTGCATGAAAGGATATACGAGCAGAATTGGAACGGATGCCACCACGGTAACCGCAGCCCGAATCGATAACGGTGTAACCATGGAAGCCGCCGTATCCTGGGTCATGCCCGCCCCGTTAGCCACCGCCGGATTGCTGTTGGCATTCATGCTGGAAGAGAGCAATTTCATCAACTCATATTGCATTGTGCTGAGCTCTTGTCTCGAAGACGTGTACAGGAACGCATCAAACCAGGAGTTCCACGCGCCGACAGCCACAAACAACGCAATCGTCGCTAATACCGGTTTGCACAGCGGGAAGATGATAGTCCAGAAGATTTTGAAGTCTCCTGCCCCGTCAATTCTCGCCGACTCCACCAAGCTTTCGGGAATGGTGCCGATATACGTCCGGATAACAATCAGGTTAAATGCGCTGATCATCGTAGGAACGACATAAACCCAAAACGTGTTGATCAGATGTAAATCCTTCATCAGGAAGTACCCGGGAATCAACCCCGCATTAAAATACATCGTAAGCACGAAAATCAACGTAATTGGCTTGCGGAACACGTATTCCCTTCGGCTCAATGTATAGGCGAGCATCGTTGTCAGGAAGATGTTCAGAATCGTAGATAACACCGTTCTCGCCACCGAGATCAGGAAAGCATCGTAAATCGTGCCGGAAACAAAAATCGCCTTATAGTTCTGCAGCGTAAATTGTCTCGGCCACAGGTAGAGTCCTCCGCGAATCGTATCATTCCCCGCGTTAAGCGATACCACAATCGTGTTCAGAAACGGATACAGCGTCACGACGACGAGAAAGATCATGAAGATCGTATTCAGCGTATGGAAAATCACCGGCTCCACCTTGCCGCGTCCGACCCGACGTGGCAAAGCAGCTGCAGATACTCGCTCTGGGGTAATGGATTGGTTTGCCATCTCTATAACAGCCTCTCTTCCCCTAGTCGTTTGGCGGTCCAGTTTGCAAGGAGCAGCATGGTTACGCTAACGACCGTTTTGAAGATCCCGCCGGCGGTTGCCAGGGAGTAGTTGCCTTGGGCAATCCCGTATTTCAGCACGAAGATATCAATTGTCTCTGCCCAGTCCACCACCAGACCGTTCCCGAGCAGGTATTGCACCTCGAAGCCGGCTTCCAGGATATGTCCGATGGACATAATCAGCAGAATGACAATCGTTGGCTTAATGCCGGGAAGCGTGACATGCAACATCTTCCGGTATCGGCTGGCTCCGTCGATATCCGCAGCTTCGTATAATGACGGGTCAATCGCCGCCATCGCCGCCAAATAAATGATCGTGTTCCAGCCAACCTCTTTCCAGACATGAGAGGCACCAACGACGCCCCAGAAATACTTGCCTTCACTAAGCCATAGAATCGGCTCCTTGATCAGATGCAGCCGCATCAGAACATCGTTGATAATGCCATCGGAAGCAAGGGAAGTCGCAACAATCCCTGTGACGATGATCCAGGATAGAAAGTGCGGAAGATACGAGATCGTTTGAACCGTTCTTTTCCAGAAAATGTTCTTGATTTCATTCAGCAGCAAGGCCAGAGCGATTGCGGTGACAAAGCCCAGCACCAGGTTGATGATACTCATCCCCAACGTATTGCGCAGCACCCGAAGGAAGCTGTCGTCCGTAAACAGGAACTTGAACTGCTTGAACCCGACCCATTCCTGCTGACCAAAGCTTCTTGCCGGCTTGTAATTTTGAAACGCCATCGTCCAGCCCCACACCGGGACATAAGCAAACAATATAATATAAGCCAATAACGGAACCGACATGAAGATCAACTGCCGTTGACTCTTGATCAGGGACCAGGTTATTTGCTGTTGTTTTCGTTTTTTCGCTTTCGGGACGGCGTGTTTGTCCATTAAGGTCTCATCCATATTTTGTTCTCCCCACAAAGCCTAAGATTTCGAAGAATGGAAGGCTTAGATGCCTTCCATTCTTCGATTGAATCCCTGGATTATTTCACGGACCAGTTGTCAATTCTCCATTGCAACACTTCGTTAATGCGGTCTTCGTAAGCTTTAATGTTGAGCTTACGGATTTCTCCCACGTATTCATCCCATACCTTATCGAAATCAGCCGGGTCGGCCAAAATCGCTCTAGGCAGATACTTCGTAGACAAATCATTCTGCTTGGTGTTCACTACCTTGGCTTCCGAACCTTCCACTAAGTCAACCGACCATGCCGGATAAGAAACTTCGTTTTCCGGTGCTGGTGTAAAGAAGTCAACATAGCTGTTATATCCATAAGCGGCCAAGAATTTTTTATCGTACTCTTCCAGCCCTGCTTGGTATTCTTCAGGTTGGGCTGCTGCATCGGTAGCATTCCCATCGCTGAAATACCCTTCCATTTTCGGACTGAATTTGTGCAACGTATCCGCTTTGTTCGCCAGTTTCCAAGTCGCATCCGTAAACTTGTCGCGTTGCTCTTGGGTTTTCATGAAGCGGCCTTCTTCGGTAACAATGTAGTCTTCGCCTTCAATCCCCCAAGACATGATTTTTTGCCAATCTTCCTGGATCAGGCGATCCCAGAATTTAAGAATTTTGATCGCCTTATCTTCCCCAGCATTTACGCTGATCCCAAAGCCATTGTTCAGGTTCAGTGCCGGGCGATCCAGATAATGGTCTGTAATGCTTGTATCGTAAACCAGCGGCAAACCGACATAGGTTCTTTCATGCTTCTTCGCCGTAATTAACACATTCTCGGCATCTTGGAAGTTCCAGTGCTGGTCAAAAAATCCGAGCACCGTACCGCTGGAAATTTTCGCTTGATACTGGTCATAGTTTTGTGTAAATGTCTCTTTATCGATCAGACCTAAGGCATTCATTTCATTCAGCTTCTTGTAGTACCGT
This sequence comes from Paenibacillus sp. J14, assembly GCF_000518465.1. NCBI lineage: Bacteria > Bacillati > Bacillota > Bacilli > Caryophanales > Paenibacillaceae > Paenibacillus > Paenibacillus sp. J14. The sequence continues at coordinate 56,874 of NZ_KI912442.1, forward strand.
TTAGCATAATCCTTGTCGGCGAAAATCTCCGCTTTGCCGTCCTTCACGACAACGCCGCCGTCATTCGGGTGTCCGATCAGATGCTGCGGCGCATTAAACAGTCCCCAGTTTCTCCAGTCATAGTTCAGAATTTCGAAACCAATCGTTGGGCTGCCATCGATCGTTGGATGTTTCTCCTTGTACTTGATGAGCAGATCAAAATATTCATCAAGCGTTTTGACTTGAGGATATCCTGCCTCCTCCAGCACAGCCTTTTGGATCCAGAAAGCCGGACCCGAATACCAAGTTGTGCTGACTTCCCCGTTATAGGCCCCGTAGTTTGGCAGGATGTAAATATGACCGTCATTCGGGTCCTTCATCATGTTCCAATATTTCTCATAGTGCTTCTTCAAATTCGGTGCATGTTCTTCAATCAGATCTTCCAAAGGGATATAAGCCCCTGCTGCCGTCAACTTCGTATTGCCGGTCATAATATCGGGATAATCAGAGCCTGCGATCATAACGCCAAGCTTCTGGTCAATGTCCCCGGCAAGAAATTCAAATTTGAATGTGACGCCCAGCTCATCTTTAATCTTCTTGTAAATCTTGTTGTCCGGCGTCGGCTGTTGGCCGGCTTCCCCGATAAACGCGGTGATTTCAAGCGGTTCGACTTTATCTCCGGCATTGTTCCCTGTAGTCCCCGTATTGCCGGTGTTGGTTTCGGCTGTGGTAGTTTTGTTACCGCCGCCACATCCCGCTAGGATGACGCTGAGCGATAACAGCAGGATAACGCTGAGCCGGAGCATTGATTTGGTCTTGCCCCCCATGTAAAGCACCTCCGTAATGATTTGTTGATGTTTAAGCTATTTTGTAAGCCCTTTCATCAACTTATCTTTAATTCTAAGAGCGCTACCCAGCCACAACTAGTTCACAATTAAAGGTTCCATCTTCAAAATTTCAGTTCCTGTTTCTGTACTCATTAGGCGACATTTGTAATCTTTTTTCAAATTGCTTCAGGAATTGGCCATAGTTCGCGTACCCCACTCGCTCGGCAATCTCCCCGTTATTTAAGCTTCCGTCCCGGAGCAGCCCAACGGCTTCTTCAATGCGAAAGTTATGGATCATTTCGTTAAAAGAAACGCCGTTCTTCTTCTGGAGTAATTGGCCCAAATAAACCGGATGAAGGTAAAACACCTCCGCTAACTTTTTAATCGTCAAAGGCTCACGGTAATGCTCCCGGATATAGGCGTTGATGTCTTGAATGACTCCCTGGGACCGTTGGGCTTTGTCCATCAGAAGCCCATCGATGCACTCTATCCCTAACGCTTGGATTCGGTCCATTAATTCCCGCAGGGTTGGCACGGCCGAAACTGTGCCGGGAATGTCGTATTTGCTTTGCAGTTCCGCCGCCTTGTCCGGGAGTTCCTCCAGGTGTTCCATCATGAGATAAAACAAATGAATCCCAAATTTACGCACGATGTCCGGCGTAAGGTAAAGTTCCCGGAACCTACGCTCCGCCTCGGACAGCCCTTCCTCCAAGCCCCCTTTGTCCAGCAGTTGAATCGCCCCTATAATGCGATCCACCAGCTCGGTTTGATCGTACCTGCGGTGGAACTTCAGCGCAGCCACGTTACGATACTCCATAATCCCGGCAGGGCCTTCCGCATAAAACTGATGCTGCATCGCTGTCTGAGCCTGTCTGAACGCAGCTGGAATCTCTTGCAGGCTTGTCACGCCCTGCCCCGCCGATGCGACGACTCCAAGACTGCGGCATAATCTCTCCAGTTCGCTGATCCATTTAGCGCCGTCCGGCCCATCCTCGCCGGGATGAAATCCGTACACCAGGGCCAGAAGGCCCTCATCCAAGCCGCTATAGTCCAGATCGATGAGATACATGGCTTCCCTCTCCCCGACATAGGCGGCAACTTGCTCCCGGGTCTCGGCAAAGCAGCTGTCTCTTGGCTGAATGAGACACACATTCCACGCCTTCCGCAGGCTCGAAAGCGCAGCGATCCGCCCCTCATCCCGAGGGAGCCCCGGCGAGGGATGGAGCCATCCCTTAAGCAGACCCACTGTCTCCTCATAGGAAGCGATCCGGCTGATGCGTTGACGCTCCTGCTCCTCCACCAGCTCCTGATAGATCGCCCCGAGCTCTTCGGCGGCGATCTCCTCGTCAATCGGCTTCAGCAAATACCGGGTGACACCAAAGCGGAGCGCTTTTTGTGCATATTGAAATTCACTGTATCCGCTTACGATCGCAAAGCTGACCTGTCGGGTATTCTGCTTCTGCCACGCCTCGATCATTTCCAGTCCATCCATTCCCGGCATCCGCACATCGGTAACAACTAGGTCCGGCTGCAGCTGGCCGATCTTCTCCAGCGCCTCAGCGCCGTTGCTGCTAGTCCCGCATATCTCAAAGCCCAGCTCCGGCCAGTTGATCCACAGCTGCATCCCCTCCAATGCTGCCGGCTCGTCATCCACCAATAACACCTTGAATCTCATGGCTCTTCCCCCCCTGATTATCCTCCCTGGTGTTGAAGCCGTTTGACCGGAATTTCGATACACACTTTTGTCCCTTGTCCCGGCTTGCTGTCGATGTTAAAGCGAACCTGATCGTTGTAGTACAACTCGAATCGGCGATACACATTGCGAATGCCAATGCTGTTCCCGGACGTGTTCTCGCTCCGTACGGTTAGCAGCATTTCCCGCAGCTGCTCCGGTTTGATGCCTTTGCCGTTATCCGAAATGACGATGCGAAGCCGTCCGTCTTCCACGCGGGCTTTAACGGTAACGAGCCCATTGCCCTGCACCGCTTGAATTCCGTGCTTGCAGGCGTTCTCGACCAGCGGCTGGATGCTCATCTTCGGAATCGTATAATGCAGCGCTGCCTCCTCAATGTCGAAGACGTACTCGAATTTATCCCGGAAGCGGAATTTTTCGATTTTCAAATACATGTCGATAAACCGAATCTCCTCTTCCAGCGTAACGAGGTCCTCCTTCCAGCGGAGCAACCGGCGCAGCAGCTTGGACAAGTTCTTAATGATGTCCGTAACGTCGGAGTAGTTCTTTTTCGTACAGACCACTAATATCGCGTTCAGCGTATTAAACAGAAAATGCGGGTTCATCTGGCTCTGCAAGAAGTTCAGCTCTGCCCGCACGCGCTCGGCTTCAAGGCTCTTCTGCTGGATTTCCAGCTTGTAGACGTTGTTGATCAACGCGTTGATGCGAGCGGTCATCATGTTAAAGTTGCGGATCAGACCGCCGATTTCATCGCGTCCTTCATCGATGTTAATCAAATCGAATTTCTCATTAGTAACCTTCTGCATATGGCGCGAGAGCCGCTTCACCCGGTAATGATAGGAGCGGAGCATGACGAAAATGAAGATCGACGTGAATAAGGTGATTGCCGCAACCAACATCCCAACGAACAAGCGCATATCGAACATCGCCTTGGACAACCGGGTGCCCTGCGGGATCCCGATCAGCCGCCAGCCTTTCACGTATTTGGCATTCCCGATGACTACGGACTCCACCCCCTTCTCCCGATCCTCGGCAGACAATTCAAGCTTGGGATAACCCACACTTGTATCCTGCCGATAGCCGCTGTCCGCCGACACGATGATTTCATCGTTCCCGTTGACCAGATACAAATCCAGGTAGTCCCGCTCCCGGACGATCACGTCGTAAATTTTGCTGAGATCAATATCGATCCGCAGCAGCTTGTCGAAGGTGTTATAGGAATCGTAGTAGTCCATTTTCTCAATCACGCTGAAATAAGGCTCGGTATTCGCTCGGTTCGTAGCTTGAGATGCGCGGTACGCTGCGACAACCACCGGGTCCGACGAACTGCTCCAGATCCGGTACCATTCGCTACCCTTCACCTCATCATTGATCATATGATAATTGCCCCCGGGGACGATCGTCGGATTGGTGGTGTATATCCCGATTCGCAGAATCTGATTATTGACCGGAATGTAGCTGGTCACCCGATTGCGCAGCTGCTCATCAAACGTTTCGTAAAAATCGACCGGGCCCGAGTAGATTCGGTCCATCTTTTCATACAGCGTCTTATCGGTGTTCAGGGCATGACTAACCGCTACCCCGCCGTCGATAAAATCGAGAATATCCTTACGGGCACGCTCCATGGAAATCTCCAGGTTCTGCTTCTCGCGCTCTTTAATAAAGTCAGTCATCCGCCCCATGAACACCAGGTTAATAACCAGGATCGGCAGTAGCACGCCAATCAGGTAGATCAGCATAAATTTCGTCTTCAGCGGAATATCGTTCACTCTTCCCGGGAATCTCCATCTTCCCATGCTCGCACCACCTCGGGCTTATTCGGCCAATCTGGGCCCCTTTACTTTCTGGGGACCGTCATGTTGAAACTCGGATTTATAGACAGAGGGCAGCATACCAATCGACTGTTTGAATTTGCTGATAAAATAGTCCGTATTCGGATAACCCACCTGCAGCGCAATATCGGAAATTTTCATCGAGGTGCGTTTCAGCAGTCGTTTGGCTTCCTCCAGCCGTTTCTCGTTGAGATAGTCGTTAAAGGTTTTGCCTGTTTCTTTTTTGAACACCTGTCCTAAATAGGTCGGGTTCATATGAAACTGCTTGGCAAGGGTTTGCAGCTTCAGCTTGCTGCGAAACTCCTCATCCACGTACTGAATGACCTGAAAAATCGTGTTATTCTCGTTCTTCCGGCGCAATCCGGCTAGCAGCAGCGAGGCTTCCCGGCACAGCTTTAGGAGATACGGCTTCAACGCGGCGTAATCGCTGATCCCGTTCGATTCTCCTTCGTTCCCCTGCACACGAACCATAAAAGCGTCGGCATCGCCGCCGGCCTTCTTGATCCTGCGGCATAACGTGAGCTCCACATTAGCTGCGAAAGCTCGTAGGGTCTCCAGACCAATCTGACTGCTGGCAAGGGCGCCAAACACTTCCTCCACCACTGCTCCCGTTGATCCGGGATCCCCTTGAAGCACGGCGGCCAACAGCAGCTCAACCTTGCCCTTCAACACATCCTCCGAACTGTAAGGCTGCGGAAGATGGCATAGCATGAAGAAGCCAGTTTTCCCCTTCTCGCGCTTTGCTTTGACGGTCTCCAGCGTTTGCAGGTACAGCTCCCGGATGGAGCGGATGCCTTTCCCGACACGGCTGACAGCGATCACTGCCGGCGATCCTATCTCCGATAGCTCACTGCTAATCGCCAGCCCCATCTCTTCGATCCGCGGCTGCGGCATTTCATCCGTCCGCAGGATCATCCCGAACCGGCCTGAGCCGTCCATGAAGGAACGATCCGCATCCGCGGGTTTCGAGAAATAACTGAGTACGCGTTGTTTTAGAGGTTGAGGATCCATCCCGGCGTCGAACAGCATACACTGCAGCTCCGGCTCACCCCCGAGCTGAAGCGCGACGGCCGCCTCCTGCTCCAGCTGGAGACCATCTTCCCCCTGAATCAATCGGTTCAGGAGGTTATTTTTAAACAACGTCTGCTTCCGTAACTTGGACTGCTCCAGTTCCCGCTCCTCGGCAATCATCTGACCGAGACGGTCCAGAATGGCCCCGAACTCGTCTTCGTCAATCGGCTTCAGTAAATACTCCGCCACCCGTTGCCGCATCGCCGTAAGGGCGTAGTTAAAATCGTCGTAACCGCTTAGAATCACAAATTTAGGGGGCCTTGCGAGCAGCCGTTTACTCCGTTCGATCAGTTCCAAGCCGCTGATGACAGGCATATGGATATCCGTGACGACTAGTTCAGGTCGCAGTTCCTGCATTTTGACTAAAGCCTCCGGACCGTCCAGCGCTTCACCGCAGACTTGAAAGCCGTGCCTTTCCCAATTCACCATGGTTCGCAGACCCTCCAACACCCAAGGCTCATCATCAACCAGAAGCACTTGCAACATCGCTGTCATCCCTCCCTTTTTACGTGGATTCCATGGATCTATAATTCAGCCAATATCCACCATGTAAGCGCACACATTTTATGCTAGCACAAAACCTTTCATTTGTGGGGACTTAATTTATCCAACAAACAAAGGCAGTTCAGAGCAATGTGCTCCGAACTGCCTTTGTTGAAGGTTAGATTATTGATTTAGCAGATGGTCTCGAAACCACGCTGCCGCTGTCTGAACCTCGGTTTCGGTTAACTGATGCCCGTAAGGCTCCCAATGCACATGCACTTGGGCCCCGGCACCTCGGAGCAACCCCGCCAACTCCTCGGTTTCCTCCGGTTTGCACATCGCGTCGTTCCGCCCCGCCCCGATAAAGACAGGGATTCCTGCCATCTCCGGCAACGGCACGCCCCGCCGTGGAACCATCGGATGGTGCAGAATCGCCCCGCTGAGTGCGCCCGCATGGTGGAACAGGAGGCTTGCCGCGATATTGGCACCGTTGGAATACCCCACGGCCACGAGGCGGCTCCGATCGAAGCCGTAGTGCTCTGCCGCCTCGTCCAGGAATTCATGCAGCTCCTTCGTGCGCAGCACCAGATCCTCCTCATCGAATACGCCCATCGCCAGCCGCCGGAAGAAGCGCGGCATCCCGTTCTCCAACACGTTCCCTCGGACGCTAAGCACAGCGGAAGTTGGGGAGATGATCTCTGCCAGCGGCAACAGGTCCCGCTCCGTACCGCCGGTTCCGTGAAGCAATAGCAATGGAGGTGGCGCCGATTCACCGCTAGCCGTCGTTATCCCCGGCTTGTAAATATGCTTTAGCTTCATCCCTGCAGGTCCTCCTTCAGCACCCGGACTTCAAACGGGGTGAGGTTTTGTTCAATGGCTTCACGATGCGGTTCATACCAAGCGGGAAGCATCAACCGTTCCCCCAAATGCTCCGGCGACTCATCATTGGCGAACCCCGGCGGATTTGTAGCGATTTCGAACAAGATGCCGCCCTCCTCCCGGAAATATAGCGCGTGAAAATATTGCCGGTCCACAATGGGCGTCGGATGATAGCCGTGCTCGGCAACCCGAACTCTCCAGGCTTCATGTTCCGCAAAGTCCCGGGCTCTCCAGGCGATGTGATGCACCGTCCCGGCTCCGCCCGCCCCGTAATCCAACGGCTTGATGTTGACGTCGATCACGTCGCCAAGGTCACCCTCGGCTTTGAAGCGGGTATAATGGCCCTCTGTTCCAAGCTTCTGCAAGCCCAATACGGTTTCGAGCAACGCAGCCGTTTTCTCTGGGGCCATGCTGTAGAGCACCGCACCGCCAAAGCCTTTGATCGCCCAATCGGCCGGAACGCCGCCAAACGACCACATGTTAAGCGGACCCGCAGCGCGTTCCACCAGCTCTAGCTGGAGTCCGTCCGTGTCATGGAAATGCAGGTAGGTTTCGCCGAATCGGCGAGTCTCGGTCGTGGAGATGCCAAATTTGCCCAGGCGTTCCCGCCAGAAGTCCATCGCGCCGACTGGGATGGCGAAGGTGGTGATTCCAACCTGGCCGCCGCCAACCCGGCCGCGCCGAGCCCCGGGCGTCGGGAAGAAGGTCATAATCGTTCCCGGATTCCCGTCCTCATCGCCGAAGTACAAATGGTACACCTCCGGGGCATCGAAGTTGATCGTTTTTTTGACTAATCGGAGCCCCAGCACTCCTGCGTAAAAATCGACATTCGCCTGCGGGTCGGTTGCAAATGCGGTGATATGATGAATCCCTGAAGTTGGATGTACCATGTGTAACTCCTCCTTAAATTGGGACGGTGGGCAAGCTCAAAAACGGTTAATGCTGACGAACTCGCCAACCGGCTTACGGTAACCGCGCGGGCGGAAGCTCGAGCTGTCTTCTTTGCCGATCGCAATCAGCATCACCGGGATGTAATTGTCCGGGACGTTCAGCAAGCGGCGCAACGCATCAGGATCAAACCCGATCATCGGGCAGGTATCCCAGCCGCGGTCCTTCGCGACGAGCATCATCTGCATGGCCGACAGACTGCCGCTGCGAATCGCCTCTTCCCGCATAAACGCTTCCCCCCGGCTCTCATAGAACCCGATCGTATCCGACACAAGAAAGTCATACTCCTGCTTGCTGAGAAAGCCCAAGTTCAGCAGGCCTTCGTTCATCTCCCCGACATCCTTGTGGGCATCCACTTTTCCGAGTACCAGAATCACTGCGGAAGCGGTCCGGATTTTATATTGCTTCGCCGCAGCTTCATACACTTGCTCCTTCAAATCAGGGTCCTTCACTACAACATAATGGGTATGCTGCAAGTTAAACGCCGAAGGTGCGAATTTCGTAAGATTAAAGATTTCTTCCAGTTCCTTGTCTTGGATTTCCACGCCCGGGATAAATTTATTCACCGACCGGCGGGTTTTGATAATCGTAGTAAAATCATGCTCATTCGAACTCATCCCTAATTTCCTCCTAAATAAAACCCTAAGTTACGTTTGCGATCTCATTTGATGGCTCATAGCAGAGCATCGAGGGAGTAATCTCCGGCCCCGGACAACATCAAGCCAACCAAAACGGCAATCAGCAGCAAATTGTATTCAAAACCGCCTGATGTCGACCAATACCCGTTCTTCCCATGAACGGAAACGATCGCCACGATCATCGTAAGAATCAGCAGTGCCGCGCCCACGTGCGTAAACAAGCCAGTTGCCACCAACAAGCCGCCGCCAAACTCAGCGAGACCTGCTAGCACAGCCATCAGCACCCCAGGCTTCATCCCGATGGATTCAAACCAACCGCCGGTTCCTCTAGGACCGTGACCACCAAACCAACCAAACAGCTTTTGCGCGCCATGCCCCATCATCGTCAATCCCAACACCAAACGAATAATTAATAATGCCAATTCCATATTCAATTCCAATGACTCCTTTGCTTTTAATTTATTTTCTGAGTACGTACTGCACGCACGAATCGTATATCTCTAAGTATCGAGAATCTTTATATTAAGATATTTGGCCTGAAAAGACGTCCTCTGACGCCCTTTCCCGCCGCCTATCGGAGCTTCGTCATGAAATCAATTCCTTGAAATCGATGCTTCTAGTCTTCACGCCGTCCTCTTGCCGTCTCCTTGCCGCTACTTAAAACCAGCCTGCGCCGATTTCCCAAGCTTCTTCAGCAGCATCCCCGCGATCTGCTTCTCTTCCGAGGAAAGACCGCTGACGGCCTCCTCGATGATATCGGTAATCCTCGGGAACACATCTTCGATGAACTCTCGTCCCTGCTCGGTGAGTTCTGCGTAAACTAACCGTCGGTCTTCCGCGCAATCCTTGCGGGTGACATACCCCTTCTTCTCCAGCTTATCTACGACATACGTAATATTGCCGCTGCTCATCAACACTTTAGAGCCAATTTGCTGAATCGGCTGTCTGCCTTTATGGTACAGCAAGTCTAATACGCTAAACTCAGTCCGGGTTAATCCGTATTTCCGAATCTCCTTATCCGCATGCGCATGTACCCACTCGTTGGCTCGGGACAAGACGATAAACAAATGCAACGCCTCACGCTTTGATGGATCCATCTATGAGTTCACCTCCCTGCCGTGATCTGACTATGGCAACTATTGTATAAAGTTACCTCAAGCTTCTTCAACAATTCTTAATTTAATTTATCTTGATATTAAGATATATGATATCGAGATAACTGTCAACCTATTTGTGCAAAAAAAATACCCCCCGCAGATATCTCTCGGGGGCTAATGAAGGATAGATACGCCTTTTTTCGCTTGTGAATGCTACTTTCTGCCGCGCGCCGACGCACTGGTTCGCACGTTCGTCAGCACGTTGACCGCAAACAGGATCACGCTGAATACGACCAGTGTTCCGCCGATCGCAACCAAAGGCTCCAGCTGATCGGAACCGTTCAGCACCAGAGATAAACTGATCATCATGACCGGAAGTCCGATGGAGTACGTCCAAAACTGGATTTTGCTCAGCACGCTTTCCCCTGCTCCTGGAAACAACACATAAATGACACCAGCCAACGCGAAGGACGCCCACCCCAGCAAATTCACGTGAGCATGAACGCCCGATAAAGTATAGTCATGCTGCATGGACATGTACATGCCTAGCAATACACCGATGACAAAATAAACGACCGACACCTTAATATACGTGATCCCCAAACCGTCGCCTCCCCCAACTGGAACAAGTGATCCTTACATGTTCAAAATATGTCACAATTAAGGGGAATATTCGGACGTTGACTATTGCCATTCCTCCGGCAACAGCCGTGCATAATGCGGTTGAAGATATCGGTCGTCGATCAGGGCCAATCGGCCATAATCCGTCTCCGAGCGAATCAGGCGCCCGCCGGCCTGCAGCACCTTATTTATGCCGGGGTACACATAAGCATAATCGAAGCCATCTCGTCCGGTCGCCTGAAAGTAGTCGCGGATCAAGTTGCGTTCCGGACCGATTTGCGGCAAGCCAACACCGACGATCGCCACGCCTGTCAACCGGTCGCCGACAAGATCGATGCCCTCCGAGAACAAACCGCCCATGACGGCAAACGCGATAAAGGTCCTCCCTGGCTCAGGGTTCGGAACAAACGCAGCCAAAAACTGCTCCCTCTCCTCCTCCGTCATCCCCGCCTGCTGAAGCAACAACTCCGTCCCATCCTCCTTGGCAGCGGAAAAGTCCTCATAGATCATGTTCATATAAGCGTATGAAGGGAAGAAAAACAAATAATTTCCCGGCCGGCCGCGGGTTACCTCCTGCAGCGCACGAACAAGCGGGCCCCGTGTCTGTTCCCGATCCTGATATCTGGTGGACAGCGGCACCACAACCACTTCCAGCTGATCCCGAGAAAAGGGGGACGGCAGCGTGATCGAATAATCGTCCGGCCCGGCCCCCAACATGTCGCGGTAATACCCCATCGGTGATAAGGTCGCCGAGAATAAGATCCGCGAGCGAAACCCTTTGCTCATCTCCTGCAGCAAATGAGAGGGATCCAGACAAAACAGCTTCACCCGCACGTCCTCCCTGGTGATCTCAGCGTAGGTGACGAACCGATCATCGTACAGCTTGCCCATTCGGCTGAAATGCAAAGCGTCAAAATAAGCCTGAAGCAACAACTCCCGCGTCTCGGCCTCTGGACTGCCTGGAGCATATGCCTGTCCGGCGGCGGAGGGATCGATGGCCAACTCCCGTTCGGCCGCCTCGGCAAAAACCTCCACCCGCTTCAGCAACACCTCTGGCGCGGTCCGATCCACCCAAAGTGCCCCTTCTGCCTGCTTCCGCAGTGCAATGAACTCCGCGTTCACTGCCTTCGCCGCCTTCGCAACAGAAGGATTCTTCGCTTTATAGATTCGTTGCAACTCGAGGAAGCTGGATTTCAGCAGCTCGGCCGAATACATCTCCCGGGCTCGGTCGACCAAATTATGCGCCTCGTCAATCAGTAATGCAGTTTCTTTCTTCTGTTCAGTAAACATGCGCTGCAAAGACACTTTGGGATCAAACACATAATTGTAATCACAGATCGTCACATCGGCGGCATAGGAGAGGTCCAGCGAAAATTCAAACGGGCACACCCGGTGCTTCCGGGCGTATGCCTCAATGACCGGTCGGACAAGCTGGGTCTCGTTCGCCAGAATATCCTGAATCGCCCCATTGATCCGATCGTAATAGCCATCGGCATAGATACAGTCTTCCTTGGTACAGCGAACCTCTTCACGGAAGCAGATTTTCTCCTTCGCGGTCAGCGTGACCACCCAAGCTTGCAGCCTCTGGGCTTCCATCAACGTAAAGGCATTCTCTGCCGCAGTCCGGGTAATCGTCTTGGCAGTAAGGTAATACAGCTGATTCAGCTTGCCTTCCCCCATCGCCTTCAACGCCGGAAACGTGGTGGAGATCGTCTTGCCAATGCCGGTTGGCGCCTGGGCAAACAAACCGACAGCTTCCTCGATCGTCTTGTATACCGCGCCCGCCAGCTTCCGTTGCCCGGCCCGGTATCCCGGAAACGGAAACGCCAGCTCTGCGATGCTCCGGTTCCGCTCGCGCCGATGATGGCGAAGCAGCCGGGCATACGGGGCATATTGCTGAACGACGTCATACATAAACGTCTCCAGCTCGTCGATCCCGGCGCGCGTCCGAAACTGCTTCCGCTCTCCCGTATCCAGCTGGACATACGTCAGCTGAATCCCCATCTCGCTCAGTCCGTTGGCTTTGGCGTACATGTACGCATAGCATTTCGCCTGAGCCCAATGCACGGGATAGGTATCCTCGTCGATGGCCGCCACATCCCCGGCCGTCGATTTGATCTCGTCCACGGTTAAGCTTCCATCCTCACCGACCAGCAGCCCATCGCAACGCCCGTCCACGACAAAGAGGAGATCCCCGCAGGGAATCTCCGCCTTGACATACACTTCCTTCTGATCTCCTTCGCCGTACTGCTTCTGTATCTGCTGATGCGCCTTCGTGCCTTCCGTCAGCGAAACGGCGGCGCGAAAGCCGCCTTCCAAGCTGCCGCTGCGGAATACATGCTCCACTAGAGGGCGCACCGCGATCGTAATTGTGGACTCTTTTGCCATAAATCTATGTGTCACCCGCCGATATCCCTAGAGAACATTTGTTCCACTAGTATATCACGAACTGACGAGGATCGCTATGCAAAGCGGTTTGCCCAAGACTCTGACAAGAGCTATTGACGTACGTGCAACGCCCGGAACTCGTCCTCCAGAATGCTCATCAGAATCGAATCATGGTACTTGTGATCGTAGAACAACGCTTCTCGCTGCACGACCTCTCGCTTGAACCCCAGCTTCTCATAGACGTGCATCGCCCGGGCATTGTAGTCGAACACATTCAGCTCAATCCGGTGAAGATTCAGTACGCCAAAGCCGTAATCCAGCATCAGCTTCATGGCTTCGCTGCCGTAACCCTTCCCGGTATCCGACGTCTGGTTAATCGCAATGCGAATGTTGCAGCAGCGGTTGCTCGGATCGATATCCTGCAGCGCAATGTCCCCGATAGGCCGGTCATCGTCCCGTCGTACAATCGCCAGCAGTACGGTGAAATCGTCCTGACTTTTCCGCTCCAGATAGGAGGCGATAAAATCCTTCGTGAAGTGACGTTTCGTCCCCGTCCATTTTCTCACTTCCGGCTCATGCAAATTCAAATAATACCACTCCGCATCCTCCACGTTCATCGGGCGGAGATATACTTTTTCACCCATTAGAAAACCCGCGTTACTCATCGTTATGTTCCCCTTTTTCATCTCTTGGCTTATTCTCTCTTACTGCACATGTTCATCTTGCTGCGTTGTTCTTTTCGCATCTTAACACGGTACTGTATACTGAAAAATATACAAATCGAGAAAAAATCAAAGGACAGTTTGCCATCGAAGGAAGGGGATCCACGAGTGTATATCATACCGCACCAAAATGACGGACAAACTGGGAAGGCCGGGCGTTCCTACCGGTACGTCGAAATTTATGAGTCGTTCAAACGGGACATCATCGCCGGTTCGCTTCAAGAAGAGCAACGTTTGCCTTCGATCCGCAAGCTGGCGGAGTTCCTCGGCATCAGCACTACGCCCGTCGAGCTGGCCTACCAGCAGTTGATCGCCGAAGGGTTTATCGAGAGTCGGCCGAAACGGGGATACTTCGTTGTCAAACTGCCGGAGCCCTATAAGGCACTTGAGCTGGGACACGAGAAGCCGGAAGGCCGGGACCGGGTGTCGTCGAAGTCCGCTGCAGCTGCTGCTATGCCTCAAACGAAGCCTGCACCAAACGAGAAGAAGGCGGGATTCCCACGATACGATTTTCACCTGTCTAAGAACGATTTCAGCTTGTTTCCTTTTGCCCTATGGAAAAGACTACATAACCAGCTCTTCCGCCCGGAATATGCAGACCTGCTGTTCTACGGAGACGCTCAGGGGGACCCGGGATTACGGCGTGCCATCGCCGGATATTTAGGCCGGTTCCGCGGGGTGAAAGCCTCCCCGGACCAGATCGTTATTGGGGCGGAACAACATCTGCTGCTTCTGCTGCTAGGGCAAATGCTGAAGGGGGAGATCGATTCCGTTGCTGTTGAAGAACCCGGTTACCGGATCGTTCCCGCTACGCTGGCTGCCCTGGGCTTCTCGGTCCATCCGATCCGCCTTGACGAGCACGGGCTGCGCCCCGATTTGTTGCGGGCCAGTGGAGCCCGGATCGCCAGCGTGTCTCCGTCCCACCAGTTTCCGACTGGTCTCGTCATGCCATTATCCCGCCGACTGGAGCTGCTGGAATGGGCCAAGACGGTGGACGGCTACCTGATCGAAGACGATTACGGCGGAGAGTTCCGCTATCAAGGCAAACCGGTGCCGGCGTTGCAAGGACTGGTCCCGAACGACCGCGTCATCTATCTCGGCGGCTTCTCCCAGGTGTTAGCCCCGGATATCTGCATCCATTATCTCGTGTTGCCCGAGCATCTGGTGCCCCGGTTCCACGCCTTGCGGCGGCATATTCTGTTTGAAGCGTCTGCGTCGGGGATACATCAACGAACGCTGGAGCGGTTTATTCAGGAAGGACACTTCGAACGGCACATCCGTCGAATGCGGAATCTATATCGCAAAAAAAATCGGCAGCTCGTCGCCTCCCTCACATCACATTTCGGGAAACAAGCTGCCGTTACCGGTGATAGCGCCGGGATGCATGTGATTCTAAACGTCAAATCCCGCCTACCGGAAGCACAGCTGCTGCAGCTGGCTGGACAAGCCGGCGTACGGATCGCCTCTGCCGCCTTCTATTGGGAGGCACCGCCGGAAACGGAGCTCAAATCGTTTATGCTCGGATTCGGCGGCATCCCGTTCGATCGGATCGATGAAGGCGTGGCTCGACTCCAGGAGGCCTGGTCGACCTGGCTTCAGGAACTTCCGCATACAGATCATTGATCGACCCGGATGTTGTAATCCTTCTTCAAATATTGGTGGATTCGGCGGAAATCCGCCGCGGTCAGCTCGCTTAACCGCTTGTGCCCCTTCTTCCATTCCCGCGCGAGCAGGATGCCCATGGTTTCCGCGGCCAAAGCAGTGGTGGGGATGATACGGGCGCTGCCGTAGGCTTTGATTTCCGCACCGATATTTTTGCCAGCTACCAGGACGTTGTCGTAATTCTTCAGCTCAAAGGAACGCAGAGGAATCCCGTAGCGGTCCGGCTTCCCGAAACCGATCCCCTTCTTCAACGCGCGAGTTGCCTGTAAATCGACGGGATATCCTCCAAGCGTCACATTATCCCAGAACATCCGACTCGACATCACGTCTTTATAGGTCAGCACGTATTCCGTTTCATAACGGTTATAGTCGCGAATGTACAAATAATCGGGATATCCATTGAGCTGCGCTTTGCTGAACCCGGGAATATGTTCACGTAAAAATTTGGCGATATACGGGGCTTCGGCCTTGCCCTTAGCCACGGCAGAGCGGACCGATTTCGGATCGGCCGGATCGACATCGTAAATCAGTAAGCCATTAACGATCACTTCACCGTCTTTCTGATAGGTGGCATTCAATCCTCTCAGTAGTAGCTGGGAGTCTCGCGGCTTGTACTGGTAGGTTATGTTGCTGAAGCCAGTGGCGAAATCCCAATCGACATATGTATTGGGGCCGTATTTCTTGACGACATTCGTCAGCGGATAATCCTCTAGCACCGCTTGATGCAGCTTGCCCCAGTTAACTCCCTTGAACCGCAGCATATATGTAGCGGCCATATAATCCGGCTTCTTGCCGTTGTACAAGCTTTCCATCCCCGGGATTCGTTTGTTGCCAAGATGGACGGTGAGTGCGTTAAAGTCGGTATTTTCCACAAAGTATCCCGCCTGTACTTGATACAGTTTGCCGTCTTTGGCCAGGTAGGTGATTGATTTCAGCGTCTTCCCTTGCTTTGATTTGCCGGTTTCATTAATCTCCACGCTGTCAATGACGATGCCGCTTCGCATTGGAATCCCTCGGATCATCTTACGGTAATAGTTTTCAAAAGCAGACAATTTACGAATTGTCCCGGCATTATAGCCGTCGTACAACGATTTCATTTCGCCTTGCACCAAACTGCGCTTACGATTGTCGTTGGGTTCGTCCAGCACCAGCATCTGTCCTTGGATCAGCTCCCCGCCCGGCTTCTCGCGAGGATCAAGGATCAGTACGCTTAGCCCGGCATCATGCGCCCGCTTTGCCAAGAGCACCCCTTCAATTTCACTGCCAATCATAACAATGTCATAACGTTGACAACCCGGACCGCAGGATACGGGGGATGCGGTTGAAGCGGACGCTGCGATCGCCGGAGTTGAAGCGCCCACCGTTTCGAGCAGCAGCAGTATGCACAGGAGTGCCAATACACAACGTTTTGTTAAAGTTTGTTGGTTATTGGGATAAATATGCATAAATTCAGGATCGCTCCTCTATATGGGATTTAATGACATATTATCTCCCGAAGAGGTATCGTATCCAGTAAATTTTTGTTATATTATGGTGTTATCTGTTAATTCATGCCATGTAACAAACGAGATAAGCTCTGCAGCTTGGAGGGATCAAGGGGAGCCAGCCCGTTCCCGTCGATTCGAACCGCAGAGCCGAAGTGTACTTCGCTCACGCCTGTATCCGCAATGACTTGGGAGACCGTCTCCAGGGTTAAGCCGTGTCCAGCTAAAATGCGCACCGAGCCGCCGCGTGCCATCTCCACCAGCTCCCGAATTTCGGAAACCGCCTGCGGCGCCGGGCGCGGTCCGCCCGAGGTCAGCACCCGGTTCACCTGCGGGTACTGCATGAGTGTGCGCAAACCGGACGGCAGATCGGCCAACTCGTCAAACGCCCGGTGAAACGTAACGTTCAGCTCCCCCGACAGCGCTAAGATCCGCTCCAGCGCAGCCTCATCAATCTTTCGATCGGCCGTCAGTGCGCCAAACACAATCCCCGCCGCCCCCGTTTCGGCGATCGCGCGCACTTCGGCTTCCATCGTCAATAAATCGGCTTCCCCATATACAAAAGATCGGCTATGCGGGCGCACCATCACATGAACGGGAATAGACACCGCCTTCACCACTTGTTGAACCATGCCAATCCCTGGGGTGAGTCCCCCTTCCGTCATCGCTGTAATCAGCTCCAGCCGATCCGCTCCATTTGCCTCCGCCACGACGGCGTCCTCTACACAGGTTGCGATAACCTCTAGCAGCATCAGATAACCTCCTTCACTCGAGGATAACAATTGTACCCCTATGTTAGCGGGTCTCGTTCAAAATAACAAACCATTAGCCGAGCCCGCAGCTTAAGCGGCTTGTTTGCCAAAGCGCTGGAGCTGGATGAACGTTTCGTACGACTCCCTCTGTCGAGAGAGGTGCTCCAGAGCGGACCGCATGCGGTAGCGAGCTTGCTGGAGGACGTGATCCGAAGACATCTCTAGTGGAGGATGTGCGAGGCGGCCACCCGCTTGTCGCAAGCGTGTTGCACCACCTTGACACGAAACGCATTCACGAAATGCAAAAGTACAGTTCATTTGCACCAAAACCGGTCATATTTGAGGCTTCAAATGTAAAAGTGCAGTTCATGAGCCGGCAATCGGCTGGATTCTACTCTAATCATTCCTTTTCAACTGTACTTTTGCAGTTAATCACCCAAAAATACGCAATCTGCTTGATTTTAGATGTACTTTTACAGTTAACTGGTTCCCCGCTAGGTACAGCAAGCCGCCTCCATCAACCTAAAAAGGACTTGGAGTTATTCTCCAAGTCCTTTCCCTTTGCCATTATCCCGCTCGCTCAGCTTAGTTCAGCTTATTTTAGCTCAGCCCAGCTCTGTTCAGCTCTGCTCTTCACAGTCCCACTCAGCCTAATTCTGCTCAACTCAGTTCAGCTCAGCTCGACTGCTTCAATTGCTTGCTGCGCAGCTGCCCGCAGGCCGCATCGATGTCGGCCCCGTGCTCCAGCCGGACGCTGACGCTAAGGCCTCGTTTTTTGAGCGTATCGTAGAAGGCCAGCACGGATGGCTGTTCACTCCGCTGATACTGGCTGTGCTCATCCACCGGATTATACGGGATCAGGTTGACGTTCACGAACCGGTCTCCCAGCAGATCCGCCAATTCCTGTGCATGTTCCGTTCCGTCGTTCACGCCTTTGAGCAAAATATACTCGATCGTCAGCCGCCGGTTCGTCCGCTCCAGGTAATAATCAATGGCCGCCATCAGCTTCTCAATCGGAATCGCTTTATTGATCTTCATGATCCGTGTGCGCAGCTCATTGTTAGGCGCATGCAGCGATACAGCCAAATTCACTTGCAGATCAGAATCGGCAAACTCGATGATTTTGTCCGCCAGACCGCTGGTCGACACCGTAATGTGGCGCGGACCAATCGCAAGTCCTTTCGGGTCCTGGATCACTCGCAGGAAGTCAGCCATATTGTCATAGTTATCAAAAGGCTCCCCGATCCCCATCACCACGATGTGGGATACGCGCTCGCCTTTACCCTGCCGGTCCAAATGCATTTGCACCTTCATGACCTGCTCCACGATTTCTCCGCTCGTCAGGTCCCGACTCTTCTTCAACAGCCCGCTGGCGCAGAAGCTGCAGCCGATATTACAACCGACCTGGGTCGTCACGCAAACCGACAGGCCAAATTTATGGCGCATAAGCACCGTCTCAATCAAATTGCCGTCCTGCAAACGGAACAGGAACTTGATCGTTCCATCCATCGACTCTTGGCGGACATGCTCCTCCAAGGTTTCGATCACAAACTGTTCTTTCAGCAAGGCGAGGCATTCGGGATGAACGCCTTCCATCGCATCAAACGCAGTGACCCGTTTGCGGTACAAGCCTTCCCACACCATCTCGGCCCGGCCTCGTTTATGTCCACGGTCCAGCAGCCAAGCGGCCAGCTGATCCTTCGTCATACCATATATCGATTGTTTATTCATCCATATCCTCTTTCTAAAGGAACTTAAGTCATTTTTTAATTATACCTAATCCGACATCCCGAATGCCACAGGTAAAAAAACGAATCCCATCCCCCTCATCTCACCGTCCATTTACACAGATACCTATCCCCTTTAAACGAACGTTAACATTCGCCCTCTAAAGTGAAGGTATACTCACTTAGGATACTCGGATGTTCTACGAAGTTATATTCCCTAGCGGTCCGCGGTCCGGCCCGCATACTGGACTAAGGTCGGAATGAAATCACGCCGGACGCCCGGTTTGATTCTTCCATGCTTCCTATATACTGGAACTCGGAATGAATCGACGGAAAGAACCGTGAATTTTCGATTTCGGTGGAAAGGCGGCAGCGATCATGAAGCATAACATGCATATCGTCATCCTAACCGCCGGATACGGCAACGGCCATATCCAGGTAACGCGGACGCTGGAACAATCCCTGCTCCGTTCGGGTGTCCGTTCGGTCCATGTGATGGACCTGTACCGTGAAGCCCATCCGGGACTGAATTCCATTTCCCGGCATCTTTACTTATACAGTCCGTGGTTCTCCGCTTACGGCTTAGATTATTACGGTTGGAGCTATTACGCTACGAAGGATCTCCAGAAGACAAGCGCGATAGCGAAATGGGGAAACCAGTTCGGTATGAAAAAACTCATCGCCCTGCTCCAAAAACAGCGGCCTGACGCAATCATCAACACCTTCCCCTTCGGCGGCATCACGGAACACTTGCGAAAACACGGCATTCAGGTGCCGGTCTTTACCGTAGTGACCGACTTCAGCTTGCACAACCGCTGGTTGTTCACGCAGCCGGATCGTTACTATGTGGCGACCGCAGATTTGAAGCGGGAGATGATGGAACGCGGCGTGCCGGCAGAGGACATTGTGGTCAGCGGGATCCCCGTGCGGGAGCCGTTTTATGAGCCGGGGCGCCCCCCATATCCGCTGGCGCAGAGCCAAACAAGGCGATCCCTGGAGAGAACCCGCTCGATTTTGGTCATGATGGGGGCGCATATTCCTTTGCCCGATGCCCAGCGGATCATCGCCAAGCTGTTGGCGCTGCCGGATGTGCGCGTGGACCTCGTCTGCGGAGGCAACGAGAAGCTGCGGCGTCGCCTGGAACGACGTTTCGCCGGTCACGAACGGCTCCGTCTATTCGGTTATGTCGAGGCGATCCACGACCGCATGCGAGAAGCCGACTGTATCGTGACGAAGGCCGGTGGGATCACGTTGTCGGAAGCGATCCAGATTCGCACGCCGATCGTGGTTTACAAGCCGTTCTCCGGCCAGGAGCGGGAAAACGCAAGGTACCTGGAGCGCAAAGGCGCAGCCGTAGTAGCCTCCTCGCCGCGAGCCTTGGCGGAGCAGGTGCAAGAGCTGCTTGATTCTGAGGTCCGCAGGGCCCGAATGCTCCAGCAGTACGACGAATTAGCCGCGGGTTGCGCCACCGAGACGATCGTCCGGGATGTGCTGCGCCTGACAGGCCATCTGCCGGCGTTGGCGGATCGCCGATGATTCAGCGGACCGCATCGTTGACGATGAAATGAAGGACGAATAAGAGGCAAGGGGTCTGACTCATATGAAAAGTACTCGACGATCGATATCCAGCAATCATCTTACACCAGCATTTCTGCACTGTGCGACCATATTGTTTTTCACAGAAATCGCCCGCAGTGCCTTTCTCATTTCGTTCCTGCCTGCCTATGCCAAAGAGCGCCAGATTACGCTGGCGGCGGTCGGCCTAGCGATCTCGGTCCACTATTTGGCCGACACGCTGATTAAGGTCCTCGCAGGATACGTACTGGATCGGTTCCCCGCCCGGGTGATCTTGAACATTTTCCTGCTGCTCGGACTGTTGGGCCTGTTCGTCTCTTACGGGGTTCATGCTCCTTGGGCGATTGTCCTTGGGGCAGGCCTGATCGGGATTGGGGTCTCCCCCGTCTGGCTGCTCTGTCTCTCCGAGATCCAGGAGGATCGCCGCGGCTCACAGATGGGCTCGATTTATACGATTTGGCTCATCTCGCTGGGGCTTGGCCCCGTTGGCGTCAATTTTCTGATCGACCGCAGCTATACGTTATCGTTCTGGCTATTGGCCGGATGCTGGGCCGCGGGGTGGCTGCTAGCTGCCTTCAAACGGATGGATTTATCGTCCCGGCGCTTGCTGGAGCGCACGGTTTCGTTGAAACAGCAAATACGTGAAATCGGGAGCAAGCTTGTACAGATGAAGCCGCTGGTCCCCGGCATGATTGTGCAAACGCTGGCTGCCGGGCTGCTGGTGCCCGTCCTGCCGAGCTTTGCCTCCGAGTATTTGGCGCTGGATTATTCGAACTATTCCATCATGTTGATGGCTGGAGGCTGTATGACCGTCCTGCTGCTCGTTCCGATGGGCCGGCTCGCCGACAAATGGGGATATAAATGGCTGTTGATCGCCGGTTTTGGCGTCTTGGCCGCCTGCCTTGGATTGCTGATCTACTCCCGCCAGATCTTCAGCACGATGCTGCTCGCCGTCTGTCTGGGTGCAGCATATGCCGCCGTGCTCCCGGCATGGAACGCCATCCTGTCCCACTACGTTCCTGCGGAGCAAAAAGCGACCGGCTGGGGGGTTCTCTCCGGCATCGAAGGGATCGGGGTTATCCTCGGCCCGATTCTAGGCGGCTGGATGGCAGAAAGCTTCGACGTCACAGTAACCGTTGGGATCAGCTCCCTGTTGTTGTTTGGCATCATGTTGTTTTATTGGATTCGTCCTGTGCGACAGCATCAACGGGAACAATACCGCCAGCGTAGTTGAGTTGCAGTTTGGGTTTATCTTGGTCATGGATTGGAGGGGTTGGAATGAGACATCGCTATTATCTTCGGTTGCGCGAGTACGATAACCGGCTGTTTCTGTGGTGCAACCATTCGCTAAGTCATCCGTGGCTGGATCGGATCCTGAAAGGACTTACCCATCTGGGCAGCGCTGTGTTTACGATTACTCTAACCCTTTCTGTGGTCCTCTTCACCACAGGGGTATGGCAAAGGGCTGGATGGCACAGCCTGATCGCCCTATCCGTGAGCCATCTGCTGGCGGTTGTGATTAAGAAGCGATTCCAACGCACGCGCCCTTACGAAGCGTTGCAAAATGCGCGGATCTCCATCCACCCGCTCAAGGATTACTCGTTCCCATCCGGGCACACCACGGCCGCCTTCTCAACGTTTATCCCGCTTCTTTACGCGGCGCCGGGTCTGGCTCAACTGCTTCTGCCGCTGGCTTGTATCGTTGGCCTGTCGCGAATTTATCTAGGCGTTCACTACCCCTCCGATGTGCTGGCGGGCGGGTTACTGGGAGCCGCAACAGCCCTTCTCGTTGTTTTAAGCGCTGGCCTGGTCTAGCACGTTATGACTTCATACAGAAAGAGAGGACATTCCATGCAAGTAAAAAAGATCATGAAGCATTCCGTCCAAAAGGTTTGGATGGGCTGGGAGCGGGTGTTTGAGCTGTTTAGTCGACTGCGCTCCAAATACGCCGGAGAGTTCGGCATCTGCAAAATGTTTGTCACCCAGTATCGCGGCAAAAGCATGCAATGCGAGGATGGGACGTGGATTCAAGACGGAGATTGGATTGGAGAGTTACATCTGGATAATCGCCAGATCCTCGCTATGCTGCAATCCAATGAGGCGAACCGAGTCGCCTTAAAGATCGCCCGGCTGACAAGAAAAGCGATGACGCAAATCTGCGCCGAAATGCAAAGCAACCCGCAGCTTAGTCAAGTGAAGGCGCTGCAAGGAATTACGCTCCTGCATCGGGGCATCACGCATGGGTTAGGCTTCGAAACGCATCATGTTGAACAAGGGGCATTTCGGACATTAACGACCACCTATCTGCGTTTGCTACTCACCGTCTTTCATCCAAGCCATCGCAAACGGATCACCGGCCATGCGGACAAGCTGATTCCGGTCAAGCTGGTCATGAGCCGCGCGTCGCTGTTCCGGCAATTTGGGCCATTAGAGATGGAGACGGCGATGTAAAGCGCAGCAGAGAGTTACGTTATTTTGAGGCTAGTCGATGAAACCCGCCAGTCCATGCTCGGTTAAATAATCCATCTCCAAGTCAAGGATCGTTTCCACGGTTAATTCGTCGAGCTTCACATCGTTTCGGCTTAGGACATAATCCACCAGTTCATCGCCGTCAATCTCGACCTCGCCATCGGCGTTTTGCGCTGCCTGATTGATATAATCAGCTTCGTGCTTTAACACCAATCGCACGTGGTCCACACTCGTCTTCGCACGCTCTGCAATAAACTCGACCATTTCCTGTTCATTCATTTGATCGCTCACCTTAGGTTCACTCCTGCTAGGTTAGTTTGATTTCGCCTCTAGTCTTTCTCGTAGATATAAATTTTAGTCCGGTACAAATCCCGGCAGGTGACGATCTTCCTCGGCTGCCAACCCGGCAGGGCAAAGCATATGCTGATCACCCGCGCACCCGGGAGCAGCTTCTCGCGAAGCAGAGGGTCCAGCCGACGCATGGCTCCAGGATACAAATAACAGATTACCGTACCTGCAGTTTCGTAAGGAAACGCATATAAATCTCCCCGCAAAAATTGCATCTGAGAATGCGCACTCCACCGCAAGCTCAACCGGGAAAATAACCACGGAATCAACGAATTCTCAACTCCGATGATTCGCCAATGCGGATAAGCCTTCGCTAGCGCCAAGGCCAGCGTTCCCCATCCGGCTCCCGCCTCAATGATAGGGTTAACGGTGGCCATTGGAGCCGCTTCTGCAAGGGCAGCGGCTCGCTCCAGCTGCTTCATTTCCGTGATGACCGCCTGCCTCACGGGAGCGGAAGTGGGCATCGGCGAAATGCCATTTCGCCAGCTCCGATAAACGATCGCTACAACCACTAGCAGCAGAAGTAGGAGGAATATAGCGGTCAGGATCGTGTAGACGGAAGCTGGCATAGGGACATCTCCTTCAACGTTTGAGTTCAACTGCTTGCATTGTACCAGAAAACGCCAACTTTAGGACGATCCCTTGACCACTTTCCAATTCCCATCACAAGAGGCGTGAATCGTTCCGTGCCGTTGAATGTACTCCGCCACTAGCTCTGCCATGTCAGTCTGGATCTCGCGAACCACCGGCTTGCCCCGGTACATCTCGTAATCGCCGCCCCCGCCAGCGCGGTAATTGTTCATCACGACGTCAACTTCAGCGTCGTCCTGCAGCGGCGCTCCGTTACGGGTCAGCTTCACGACCCGTTGCCCTACGGGCTGGGCGATATCAAGCTCGTACTCAATCCCCTCCCACATGTCGTAGTTGTAGTGCTGAGCCTTCGGCTGGATATACACCGGATTTACCGTAATTTCACCATCCGTGTCCAAAACGAAATAATTCGCTGTCTGCTCCAGCGCCTTCCGGATATCCTTCCCTGTTAAGCGGAGGACGGTCAGTGTGTTCGGGTACATGAAGTTCGTCAACACATCTCGCAGCGTGATGCTTCCGGCAAACCCTTTGGATGCCTCGCTCAGCAACGCGGCATTGGACACGTCAACTCCAGCAGCCTCCATCTGCACCCGATTCACGAACTCCATAAACGGATGATCCGCCAAGCGACAGGCGAGCGGGTTTTCGATCGTCATATCGCCCTCCACCCGGCCGATCGGCTGGTCAAGCCAAGCCTGTGTAGCCGATTCCAGCGGCCGTATGAGCTCCATCACCTTGGCATCCGCCTCCACGGCGGCATCGGGAACGAGCAGCTCGGCCGTTTTCTCGCGGATGCTCCAATGACCGTCAGTTCCGCGCTTGAAGCGAACGGTGATTTGGCCCAACGCTTGTCCGCCCGTTCCTGGCTGGATCACCGTGACTCCGCCGACCTCGCCCGTGAGCATGCGATGCTGATGGCCCGTGATCAAGACGTCGATGCCCGGCACCCCCAGGCACATGGCATAGCCTTGGTTTTCACCCGTTAACCGTTCCGTCGGTACGCCGGTCGCCAAATCCCGCTCGAACCCGCCGTGATAGCTGACCACCAGCAAATCCGGCTGCTCTATTTCTCGGATGCGGGGAACCCAGGTTTTCACCGTCTCAAGCGCATCCCGAAACGCCCAACCCTCGATATGCCGGGGATGCTCCCAATGCGGGATATAGTGAGTCGTAACACCCAAGATAGCGATCCGTACGCCTTCCGGGGTTGTTTTTACCACATAAGGCTTGCCAAACGCCGGCTCCCCCGACTCCTCAGCCAAAATCCCCGCCGACAGCCACGGAAAGCGGGCATCCTTCATCGCCTTACCCAGAAGTGCTTGCCCGTAATTAAACTCGTGGTTCCCCGGTACTGCGGCGTCATATTCCAATAGATTCATCACCGCGATGGACGGATGAACCCCGTGGGGGTGATTTTTGACGTGATAGGTGCACAGTGGTGTCCCCTGAATCGCATCTCCGTTATCAATCAGCAGCAAGTCGGGTGTATGCGTGCGTTCTCGTCGAATAAGCGTAGCCAGCTTGGCCAGCCCCAGCGAACGTTCCGCCGTCGAACGATAATCTGTTGGATAAATAAAGCCGTGGATGTCGCTGGTGACCAGGATTTTGCAGAGAACTTCCTCCTGTCCCGATGGGATCGCCCCGGTTCCACGTTCCATATGTTGCTCCATCACCTTCACCTCGGATTCCTATTTATTCCCCTCCTCATTCTAGCAACGAAGATCGCAAAGTTTGTAAACTCCTGAAAGAAAAGGAATTTTACATACTTCCGATTTTCCTCTGACGGCGTGTTAATAAATCTCTTTTATAGTAGTCTCGAACCTAAAAAAATGAGAATAGTGGAGGTCATACGCTTGAAGAAGATTAGTAAGTTGGTTTTACCTTTATTATTAACATTCTCCGTGATCCTGAGCGCCTGTGGTAACAACGCTCCGGCGAACACCAGCGGGAATGCATCGGCCGAGTCCAGTCAATCGAATGCCGCATCTTCCGGTGCCGGATCCAACGCATCCGCAAATGCGGCTGACACGTCTGCAGATACCGGCTACGTTCCAGAAACGTTAACCGTCCAATTCGTACCTTCGCAAAACGCCGACACGCTGGAAGCCAAAGCAAAACCGCTGGAGCAGCTGCTGTCCGATCGCCTGGGCATTCCGGTTAAAGTCAGCGTGTCGACTGACTACAATACGATTATTGAAGCGATGGCTTCCAAGCAAGTGGATGTCGGCTTCTTGCCTCCAACCGCTTACGTGCTGGCCAAAGATAAAGGCGCGGCCGAGGTGATTTTACAAGCACAACGTTACGGAGTACAAGATGAGACCGGTGCGCCTACGGATAAACTGGTAGATTTCTACAAGGCGATGATTATCGTCAAAACAGATTCCGACATCCAGTCCGTGGCAGACCTGAAAGGCAAAAAAATCGCCTACCAAAACGTCACATCTTCTGCCGGTTATGTCTGGCCGGCTGCCAAGCTTCAAGAAGCTGGTTTGGATCCGCTGTCTGACGTCGAGCCGATCACGGTAAAAGGTCACGACCAAGGCGTAATCGCAGTCCTGAACGGTGATGTCGATGCCGCCGCGATCTTCCAGGATGCACGGAACACTGTGGTGAAGGATTATCCTACCGTATTCGAAGACACCCGCGTCTTGACGTACACGGAACCGATTCCAAACGACACGATCTCCGTTCGTTCCGATATGAACGCCGAATGGGTGCAGAAGCTAAAGGATGCCTTCATCGAAATCGGCAAAGATCCGGAAGGACATCAAATCATCGCGGATATCTACACGCATGAAGGCTATGTCGAATCCAACGACAGCGTGTTCGACATCGTCCGCGAGTATAACGAGAAAGTGAAGACAGAATAGGCGATGATGCGAAATTTGACGAATCCTCCTTCAAGCCAGTCGGAGCGCGGTGTGCTCCCGGCTGGCTGTGCACTTTTCCTGATTATTTTTTGTGAAAAAGGAGCCTAAACGTGATAGAACTGCGCAATGTTACCAAAACGTATCCGAACGGCACCAAAGGTCTGGATCAAATTAACCTAAAGATTGATCCCGGTGAATTTGTGGCGATCGTGGGCTTGTCCGGTGCGGGCAAATCGACGCTGCTACGGTCCATTAACCGGCTGCACGACATCTCGGAAGGCGACATTCTCATCGACGGCAAATCGATCACGCAAGCCGCTGGCAAATCGCTCCGGATGATTCGCCGCGACATCGGCATGATCTTTCAGAGCTTTAATCTCGTGAAACGCTCCTCCGTACTGCGCAACGTGCTGGCTGGCCGGGTCGGCTACCATTCCACGCTTCGTACGTTGTTTGGCCGTTTTCCGGAGGCCGATGTAGAGTTAGCCTTTCAAGCGCTGGAACGCGTAAACATCGTGGAAAAAGCCTACGCCCGGGCCGACCAGCTCTCCGGCGGGCAGCAGCAGCGGGTGGCCATCGCTCGCGTGTTGGCGCAGGAGGCTAAAATCATCCTCGCCGACGAGCCCGTGGCTTCCCTGGATCCTTTGACGACCAAGCAGGTTATGGATGATTTGAAGCGTATCAACGTCGAGCTGGGCATTACGACGATCGTTAACCTGCATTTTATCGACTTGGCGCGCAGCTATGCGACGCGCATCATCGGGCTCCGTGCCGGGCAAGTCGTCTTCGACGGTCCTGTGGGGGAAGCCACGGACGAGCGGTTTGCCGAAATTTACGGTCGCGCAATCGACCGCGAAGAGCTGTTGGCCAGTCGACTTCCGGGGCCGCAGGTGCTGGAGGCGCAGGCTTGATGAACATGAACCCTCGTCCTAGCTTCGATGCAGATGCTAAGGCTAATACCAATGT
Organism: Paenibacillus sp. J14; assembly: GCF_000518465.1. Taxonomy (NCBI): domain Bacteria; kingdom Bacillati; phylum Bacillota; class Bacilli; order Caryophanales; family Paenibacillaceae; genus Paenibacillus; species Paenibacillus sp. J14. The sequence continues at coordinate 84,496 of NZ_KI912442.1, forward strand.
CAACGCCGTAACCGACGCCGACGCCAACGTGGGCGCTAACATTAACATCAACAGCAACGCCGATGCTAATTTTAACGCCAATCCAAGCACTAGCCTGTCCGGCCATGCTGGTCTAAAGCAGCATCGCCCTGCAGCCCCCAGCAAGCTGAAGCATTATTTAACCGCCGCGATCATCTTGCTCCTGCTGTGGGGCAGCGCCGTGGATACGGACGCTTCGTGGGGCAAGCTGATCCAGGGCTCGCCAAACATGCTCGATCTGCTGCGGGAGATGTTCCCGCCGAAGTGGAGCTACTTCGACAATATCGTTCCGGCGATGCTGGAGACGATCCGCATGGCGCTGATCGGCACGACGTTTGGCGCAATCCTTGCTGTACCAGTAGCGCTGCTCTGCGCCTCCAATCTCAGCCGCAGCGCCTGGATCTATCAGCCTGTCCGCTTCTTGCTGAACCTGGTGCGGACGATTCCGGACCTGCTGCTGGCGGCCATTTTCGTCGCCATCTTTGGACTCGGCCCGCTGCCCGGCATCATGGCGCTAAGCGTCTTCTCGTTTGGTCTAATCTCCAAACTGACGTACGAAGCGTTGGAGACGATTGACCGCGGGCCGCTGGAAGCGATGACGGCCGTCGGGGCTACGCCCGTGCAACGGATCGCCTTTGGCGTTGTGCCTCAGATTCAGGCCCATTTTATCTCGTACGTGTTGTACACGTTCGAAATTAACGTTCGCGCCGCGGCGGTATTAGGTCTCGTCGGGGCCGGGGGGATCGGCCATTATTACGAAGTGACCTTAGGCTTCCTAGAGTATGACAAGACGTGCATGATTATCTTGTTCACGCTCGTGGTCGTCCTGTTGATCGATTATGTAAGCACCAAATTGCGGGAGAAATGGTTATGACAACAAACACAACGACTTGGCGGCACAAAGTGCCAAAGCCCAAAAAGAACCGTTACCGCTTGCTGATCTATATCTTGCTCCTGCTTCTCTATGTATGGGCTTTTGCCGGGATTCCTTTTGACGGAATAAAGGAAACGGCGGGGCAAATCACGAAGTCGATCCTCTCGGGCTTGTTCTCGCCGGATTGGGATTACGTGTATTTGCCAGACGGGGAGGATTTGCTGCGCGGTTTGCTGGAGACTCTGACTATCTCGATCCTGGGCACGTTCGTTTCTACGCTCGTCTGCCTGCCGTTCGCCTTCTGGGCGGCGGCCAATCGGGGCAAGTCTCGTTTCGTCTCTGGATCCGGCAAAATCCTGCTCAGCTTCGTCCGCACCTTCCCGGAAATCGTGATGGCGTTGCTGTTCATCAAAGCGGTGGGGCCGAACGCTTTTGCCGGAGTACTGGCGCTGGGGCTGCACTCGGTCGGTATGCTTGGCAAGCTGTTCGCCGACGAGATCGAGAACATGGACCACGGTCCCACCGAAGCGCTGATCGCTGCTGGAGCGAACCGCCTGCAAATTCTGTGGTACGCCGTGCTGCCCCAAGTGCTGCCGGGCTTCCTGTCGTACACGCTGTACCGGTTCGAGATCAACCTGCGCTCCGCAACAATCCTCGGCGTCATCGGCGCCGGCGGCATCGGTACCCCGCTGATCTTCGCTCTCAGCTCGCGGGATTGGGACCGCGTGGGCATCATTCTGCTCGGCATCATCGTGATGATCACGCTCGTAGACTGGATGTCCGGTTATCTGCGGAAGAAGCTGGTTTGAGGCCGTACATCTCGGAATCGATTCCCGCCTATATTGACCGGTTTCACGAGTCAAGGCCCAAATGTACACGATTTTTCATGTACGTTCCCCTAAGTCCGCCGCGCTCACACCAAATCCGGGCTCAGCAGCGAACCCACATACTCATATGAAGTGATGCGTCCGGAGCTCCCTTTGGCGATGGCGCGGAATTTCCCTTTTGCCGTGAGAATCCGGCAGTACTTTATGACTGTCATCGGGTGCAGCTCCAACTCCCTCGCCACCTCGGTCGGGCGAATGACCCGATCATGGCGAACCGCGGCACGCATCAGATCCCTCTCAATCTTCGAAAAGGCCCGCAGGGCACCCCCCTCAACCACAGACAAATACGGCGCCAGAATACTCCGCAAGGAGGAGAGGATAAACGAAGGGTTCTCCTTCATTTCGTCCAATGCAATATAGTAGATTAGAAAGCCTTGGGACTGCAAAAACAATCCCCTGTTCAAATCCATCCGATATTTCGTCCGGTCTGTGCCATGTGAACCGTAATCCATAATCTCAAACACGATCCGTACCGTCCCCACCTCCCACATGAAATCAGCATAATAAGACCTCCCCCGCCAATCCTTCACTTCGTATTCGGGATGCAATCCGTCAAAGTGTCCCACCAACGGCCACCAAATGCGCTCGACAAACAACCGATTCCCATAACCATGCCCTCGCCGAAGTGCATCCAGACGCTCCCCCGTTCTTCGTTTCATATGCTCCTGCAGCCAAATCTCATGTTCCGCTTCGAATCCCATAAGAAAGCCCCCTACACATCCTTAGTAAAAAAACAAAAAGCCCCGCTCCTCTCCATTCAGGATAGGAAACGGGGCAGGCTTTGCCTCACGTCAGTTACTTGTATTAATACTAGTGTGACATAGCAGAGAAAGTTACGCAATAGGATCTGAGGCGTTTCCGCACTTCGCGCGACAGTCGTTGCCCTAAACCCCAAGCAGCTTGCGAATCTCCCCTTCAATGCTCGCAGGTTCATCGGTTGGTGCGAAACGCTTGACCACCTTGCCGTCCCGATCCACAAGGAACTTCGTAAAGTTCCATTTAATCGACTTGGAGCCCAGCAATCCCGGAGCTTCCTTGGTCAAGTGCTTGAACAGCGGATGAGCATTCTTTCCATTCACATCGATCTTCGAAAATAACGGGAACGACACGCCAAAATTCAGCTCGCAAGCCTGCGCCACTTCTTCATCCGTCCCGAGCTCCTGGTTGGCGAACTGGCCTGAAGGAAAACCTAATACCGTGAAGCCTTGGTCCTTGTAGGTGTCATGCAGCTTCTGCAGCCCTTTAAATTGCGGAGCAAACCCGCATTTGGTCGCCGTATTCACAATCAGCATGACTTGGCCCCGATAAGGCTCCAGCGTTTGCACTTGGCCTTGAATGGTTTTGACTTCAATATCGAATAATGACATCTATGGCACCTCCGCCAACAAATTAATTAAGTGTTATTTAATTGTATACAATCTATATAATCGTGTCAATTTGTAGGTCTAAACAGAGCGCCCCCCCACAACTTTACCGGCAATCCCGCATCTCCGTCTCCTCAAGTGTTTGTGATTACGTCCCAGTCCCGCTCCAGCCCCTTTACGCCAAAGAACAAGCAATGCTATAATGGCTCAACAGCAATTACATTGCATGCAATTAAATGGCAGGTGAATATAGATGAATACTGATGAAATGTTGAAGCTGGAGAATCAGCTTTGCTTTGCTTTTTATACTTGCTCCCGGGAGATTATGAAGCTATACCGGCCTTTGCTGTCGGAACTAGGCTTAACCTATACGCAATACATTACGTTGCTTGCATTGTGGGAGCGGGACGGGATCACGGTGAAGGAGCTGGGTTCGATGCTGTTCCTTGACTCAGGCACATTAACGCCGCTGCTCAAAAAGCTGGAGCAGATGAACCTGGTTACCCGAACGCGGGACAAAGCCGATGAACGCAACGTCATCATCGCATTAACCGAGGAGGGGAAAGCGCTGAAGAACAAAGCCTGCACCGTCCCGATGCGGCTGTTTGAAGGTACGCATGCCGAGGTGGAGGACATCATTTCCATGCATCAACACATCAACGAGTTTCTTCGCAAAATCGGCGGCGACTCCGATCAACCGGAGCAATCTGAATAAGCCCAACCTTAATCCTCCATAATAGGAAAGAATCACGGAGTAACCAATGGAGGAGATCAGCATGCTGGAAAATCTCGAAAGCGATTATAACTGCGCCAACGCAGGTGAGGACCTGCACCGATTGAAGCAAGAACTCGCCGAGATGCGAGGCTTGGGTCACGCTGACCCGGAAACGCAGGAGAAAATCAACCGGCTCGAAAATCAAATCAGATTTATCATGAACAAATGCGATATTAACCATTAAGAGGGTGAAGCACCCGTTTACGCCGCTGAACAAGCGTGTGGTAGGCGGGTGTTTTTTTGCCCGGGGATAGATTGATGCCCAAAAGTGTGTTACGATTTGCCTGTTCGACCTTTTTTACATTTACGATTGATGGACATCAGGAGGGCTTCCCTTGAAAGCGCAAACACAACTTGATGCGGAGAAGACGACGGCGGCTTCCGTCGACGCCACCCCCCGCGCCGCTTCTTCCAAACGAAATTATGTATTCCAACTGCTAACGGTCTTTATCGGTTTCTTAGTCTTTGGCTTCTCGGAAAATATTAAAGGCCCCGCGATCCCGCGTATTCAAACGGACTTCGGCCTGGACGAGATGCAAATCGGTACGCTCCTGTCGCTCAACTCGTTGGGGTATCTGCTGGCCTGTTCCTTTACGGCCTACTTAACCCGCAAATGGGGCGCAAAAACGGTGACAATGCTTGCCTTTGGTTCCATGGTTGCTTCCGGGGTCTTTATCTTTACATCACGCACCTACCCGGCATTATCAGGCTCCTATTTCCTGATGTACATCGGCAACGGGATGCTGGAAATCGCGCTGGCGATCTTGGCCGCCCGGATTTTTGTCGGCAACACCGGTACGATGATGAACCTGTCTCACTTCTTCTACGGGCTGAGTTCTACGGTAGCACCATTAATCGCCTCGGGGCTGATGACCGTCTCAATTGGCGGGCATACGCTGGATTGGAGAGGCATGTATTTGGTCATGCTGTCCCTCTCGGTCATCCCGATGATCCCTACGCTGCTAAGCCGGTTCCCCGGCGAGGAAGAACAGGGCGGCGAGCGGGTTCCATTCACCCAGCTAATGCGTGATCCCGCAATCTGGTTGATCGTGCTGGTGCTTTCGTTTGGCGTCGTGTCAGAGCTAGCGGTAGGCGGCTGGTTGGTGAACTTTCTGGAAAAAGCCTATCACTGGAACACCACCAGCGCATCCGGGATGCTGTCTGCCTTCTTCCTTTGCTTTACATTCGCACGGCTGGCACTCGGGCCGGTTACCGATAAAATAGGGTTTACGTTCTCCTTGATTTTGTTCTCGGCTTTCTCGGGAATCTGTACTTTGGTTGCCATCGGGGCAGGCCAACCCGGAGCTTTCCTGTTCGCAGCGGCCGGCATCGGCATCGCTCCGATCTATCCGACCGTCATGGCGCTGATCGCCAAGAAGTATCGCTCTTCCAGCGATTCAGCGATTACTTTCATCGTTACGCTGATGGGGGTGGGCAGTGTCATCGGCAACTATCTGATCGGTTGGATCACGGACGGGATCAAAGAGCTCTTCTCCGGCGGCACGGACACAGGACTTGGCCTCTTGCGCGGCCTGCAAGCTGGGTATGCTTTTATCGGCGTGTGCGCCTTGTTATGCGCAGTATGCAGCCTGATCTTATACGGCTATCTACGTAAACGGCAAGAGTTAATGTAACCGACCCTCCACACATACAAAAAAACACCCCCCGCATTCCACCAGGCTCGAATTCATCGGCGGAATACGGGGGTTCTTGTTTATTTGCCCTGCGTTAGATAATGAGGCTGCTCACTGCAAACGCCATCCCGATAAACACCAAGCACAGCAAGGTGCCGACCGCAACATTTCCCTGCTTCAGTTGGTCGGAAATCTTAAATCCCGGGGTAACCAATTCAAAAATCCAATAAGATGCCACGAGACACACATAACCTACAGCAAACCACAGGATCATATGTAAGATAGAGGTGTTCGTGAAGGCGGACACCCCTAAGATGATTGCGGTGCCCAGGAATTTGCCGCCCAGCGCCAGGGCTACGGCGACATTACCTTTCTTCAACTCCTCCATATCGCGGTAAGGGGTCATCCAATTGAAGACCACCATCCCCAGCAACTGCAGCAAAATCATCACGATGACACTAACTACAATATTGATCACGATCGTCAATTCGCCCACCCCCGAAATTTCGCAAACGCCAAATCATAATCGGCAAAATCATGCACTTCCTCCAGCACAACCGGCACCGTCTTCGCTTTCTCCAGCGCAGCATACCGTTCCTCATCGATCGGCTGCTTAATCCGGTTCCCAGTTGGCAGCTCTAGCACGGCGAAGCACCGTATTTTGCCTTGGTATTCCGTTTTGTACACGCCAACTAGGTTGACGTCGGTCGTCACCGACACCTTCAGCTCGGCCAGATCTTTCTCGGCAGACGCCTGATCCGGATAGGATTTCAACGTCGTCCAGGAGGATAGGCGTACTTCGTTTTTCTGGTTCTCGTCCGTGGTCAGCTCGGCGTCCATAAACTGCAGGATCCAAATTTTATCCCCAGTGGCGTAATTGTTATCGTTCGGCAGCAGATCGTTATCGGGTAAAATCGTCATATCACTGCCCACCAGATCGCCAACCGTTGCTTCCACGATTTTATAGTCCCATGGGACGCGGGCGGTCGTTAACTCCGCTTCCGAACCGCTCTCGGTCGAGAAGACGCTGGTCGTATCCCCGCAGGCTCCAAGGAAGCCCACCGACAACACCAGCATCAACGTAATGAGGAAACGCCGCGTCCAAGGCTGCTTCGAACTATGCATCTATTTCACTCCTAACGCGATAAAATGACTGGTATTGCCCGTAATCGGTCCGCCGGCACGCCCCAATAAGCCGCAAGGCGTCCCGTTCAGGACGAACAGGCCGGTCAACAAATGGCGCTCGCCGAAGACGGTATTGATTCGTGCCAGCTCGGCTCTTTTTTGATATACCGTAGGGAACAAGACGCTGCTGTCAAAGCCCTCTTGATCCTCCAGCTCCAGACGGCCCTCTTCATCAAACAAGCGGACCGAACCGCCTTCACGTCCAAACATCGACTTGGATACGAAGCCGCCGGCGAAGACCGGCTTGTTGTAGGTGGGCAGCATGTACTTCGCAATCGCCTGGCGTTCCTCGGTATCAAACAGCAAGCCCAGCTCGTAAAGCCCCCAGACAGCGGCAAGCAAGCCTTTGGATTGCAGCAAAATGCTGTGCGGCCCGTTGAAAATGGTCAGGCGACCGGTTTCGATCGCGTAGCTTAACGCCTCGCCGGCATCGTCCACTGCCATCCATTCCTTCGGGTACAACGCGAAGAGGCGCTCAATGGTACGGCCGTCTTTATTTTTCAGGATGCCTTCGTCAATCCACAGCTCCAGGCAATCTTCATAGTGCAAATCCAGCCCGCTGTGCCGGCCCAGCGCTTCAATCGTTCCGGAATCCTCCAGATGCCAGCCGTAATCCACGCATGCGACGGTATCCGGCCGCTCAATGGCCCAAGCTTCCGCGACCAGGTCCTTCATCCGGGCATTTGACGAATCGTATCCCGCCTGCTCCATCAACCACGGGGTGGCGATCGAAGCTTCCACGTAGCCGGTTGGCGTATCCGCATTGAGCTCCAGCAGCTTGATCGTGCCGTCATTCGCCACGGCAAAATCAAACCGCGCATAGCGGCTAATCAATCCCGGCTCCGGGATCGGCAGCTCATTGAGCATCGTCCACAGAATCGGTGGAATCCCAATCAGCTCATAAAGATCCGGCCGACGATGGACGTAGCGTGCGGCCTTGTCGAGAATGCGCCACAGCGCGGCCGCAGCTTGCTCGAGCTCCGCATAGGTTTCCTTCGGCATCAACACCAGCTGATCGATCCAATACTCCTCTTCCTCGAGATCCGCCCAGGTAAAGCCCAGCTCGGCCAGCTTCTCCACCCGCTCGCTCCGGTTGGGATGCGGCTGGCCCACAACTTCAAAAATATTGTTCTCGTCCGTCATCCGCCAAAGAACCCCTTACCGGTGCCGCTGGATCTCGAACCGGAAATCGAGCTCTTGGATGAGCCGGACGAGGAGCTCGACGACGAGCCCAGCGAGCTGGATTTCCCGCCGATGCCGCCCGCCTTCGAGGAGGTCGACCGCCGGACGATGGAGCCGGTTGACGAGGTCGAAGTCTTCGGACGAACGACGGAGCCGGCCATCTGTTTGTTTTGGAACGTTTCGCTGGAGTACGTTTTCGGCTTGTACGGCGTCGACGTTCCGGCATAATACCCGCGGTGATTGTCATACCAGCGGCTGGATGAATAGCTGGACCCGCTGTTGAACAGCAGGTGATACAGCAGCATATCGTCCCAACCGAATCCCCCGCCGTGATGGTTGATGACGGTGGTTCCTCCGGAGCCGTTCGAGGCGTCTATGCCGTTTGAGCTACCGGTCCCCGCAGCCTCCCCGGATGCTTCTTCTTCCTCCACCGGAACTGGGATGTTCCAGTCTACGTTTTTATCGAAATATTGCTTCACTTCCTCTGTCGACCAAGCCACCAGCTTCGGTTCGTCAGCCGACGTCCCGCTCCCTGTTGCCGTAGCCCCGGCCCCTGGAATCAGGAACGCATTCGCCAACAGCGCAATGCCCAGTGAGGTAGACAAGACGCGGATCGGCTTGCCTTCCGGGGTCAAAAATTTAGATGCCAACGGCTCCTTCGCCGTTGTCTCTGATGCAGCGGTATTTTCCGTTCGTGTGGCTTCCTCTTCTTTGGCCAAGACCTATTCCCTCCTTACGAAAAAAACAGCTTACTCATGCACAACCGGTACGAGCAGCAGCTCCAGCTTCCCCTCGTCGACGTTCAGCCGGCCTTCTACCGTTTCAAACTCCCGGTTGCCCACGACTAGATAGTTGACATGCTCCAACGCAGCGACCATATTCGCGTTCCAGACACGCTCTTCCAGTTCCCGCAGCTCGCCATCCGGTAATTTTTCATACAACTTCACGTTCATGCCGTTCTCCAATGCCCCTCACCCTTTCGTTATACACACTAAATATTGTTACGCGCACATCTCCGCTTCGTTTCATCCTTTATGCAGGGAGAAGGTGGGAAATGAACCGGGAAGTGGATTGGTTATGCTCACGGGTTCGGCGCCAAATGCCTATCAGCAGGCCGCTAAGGCAACCGTTGGAGACCCCGCTGGAAAACCCTTCCGTTAGCTTACGGCCGTTGCTTAAGAAATGCAATGTAAAAATGGATGCGAGGTCAGGTGAGTCCGCCTCCCTGCCCCCCAGCATATGCCCTCAACTAACACTCCCATGCTGGACGGAGCCCTCCGCCAGCACTATACTAAAAGCTAAGACGAAGCACGTCCCGTTTTGCTCAAGTTTGAACCATATTCAGGGGCTGGTACCATGACCTTTGGGTTGATGGCGCTCCTGGCGATTAAGGATCAAACTTCAAGAGCTAATGCGGGGCGTTTTTTATTTTGTTTGGAGGAGGCGATTGGCTGATGAGTTCTATAAGTTTTGAGGAAAATTACACAGCATTTCTCGAGCACCATTTAGCCCGGAGATCCGGGGAACGTCGAGGCCGACTCGAACGTGGACATGCCCATGCGGAGTCATTGTTTCTGAGGAATGTGTGGTGGCCGTTGCGCGGCAACTTGGAAGATCTACATCCGGAGTACGAAGTCACTGATTGGCGGGGGCGCTCGTACTTCGCTGATTTTGCCTGGTTGCCTGGGAACGGAGAGTTGAAGCTGCTGTTTGAGATTAAGGGTTACGCTGCACATGTTCGCGACATGGACCGACAATAGTACTGCCATGAGCTCAACCGCGAAACGTTTTTGCACGCCATGGGCTACCAGGTGATCTCCTTCGCGTACGATGACGTGGAGCAACGTCCAGAGCTCTGCATCAACCTGCTGCGTATGGTGCTCAGCCGATACCATCCGGACCAGGTGCCTGTAACGCGCGGCCTGCTAGCGGAAAAGGAGCTCATCCGACTTGCCGTGCAACTCGCGCGCCCGATTCGCCCGGTGGATGTCGAACGTCATTTCGAGCTAAACCATAAAACGGCGGTCCAAATGCTGCATAAGGTGACAGCTAAAGGGTGGATGAGACCCGTTTATCGTGGAAAGGGGGAACGCATCGTCAAATATGAACTGGTACGCGGAGTGGTGAACTATTTGTGATGGTGGATGCTGTAACTGAACGGTGGGGGTGGTCGGAGTGTGAGGCAGTGAGGGGGGGCGGAGTTTTAATGAGTAATTAGGGAGTCGTACGACGGGACAAAGCTGGTGTTGTGAAGAAGTCAGACGGTCTAACGGTAAATGCTACTGTTAATTTAGGCAGATCACGGGGTTTGGTTACGATTAACGGTAAATCCTACTGTTAATTTGGTCAGAAACTGCGGTTTGGGGCAAATGTGCCGAAATTAACGGTAGGTTTTACATGTAAATTGCGCTAACCGCTCAAACTTGCGAAATTAACGGTAGGTTTTGGAGGTAAATTAGTTCAAGGGATGCATTCGCGGCAAAATCAAAGAAGGAGGCGGCCACACCGCCTCCTTCTTTGCAAGTGCAAGTTTAACCCATTCCCTCCCTGCTGTTACACCAGGAACATCGCCACCACGGTGGTCACGGCAAGGCCGATGAGCACCGGCTTGAGGTTCCGGCGGGCAAGCTCGAACGGACTCACGCCGCAGATGGCGGCGGCCGGAATGAGCGCCCACGGGATCAGCGTACCGCCGCCGACCCAAATGGCGGCGACCTGCCCCAGCGCCGTCAACACGGCCGTGCCGGAGCCGATGGCGGTGCCAAACAGCTGGGCGATCGAGCCGGCCAGCGATATGCCCGAGAAGCCGGAGCCGTCCAGGCCGGTGATCGCTCCGGTCACGGCAAGGGTCACGGCGCCGATGATGCCGTTCAGCGGAACGACGTCGGCCAGCGCTACACCGAGGTCGTTCACGATCCCGTGCGATGTTTCGGGCAGCACCTGCCCGAACAGCTCCTGAAACGCCGCGTCGCCTAGATAGAAGAAGGCGGCGATCGGGATCACGGGGCCAAACACCTTAAAGCCAAAGGTCAACCCTTCGATCAAATACGAGGTGATCTTCTCCAGGCCCCGGTTCCGGTGCGCCAGCAGCGTCACGCCAATCAGGATCAGCACCGCTGTGCCGCCAACCAGAGCCGTCGCATCGCCGCCCTGCAAATTGAGCAGGAACATAGCGACAACGTCGGCGGCGAACAGCAGCGGGATCAGGATGGCCAACCATTTTTGGGCCAGAGGGGTAATGGCTGCGCGATCCTCTTTGCTCGTTGGACGATCCTCGCTAAGCACGCCTCCCGCGTCTTTTCCGGCGATCAGGCCATCGCGCCACGTGCCGTTCCGCTGATCACGGCGCATCAGCCAGAAAGCAGTCACCGTGCTCACCAGCCCCATGACGAGAACCAGCGGCACGCTGGCCGACATGACGCTGGAGACGGGCAAGCCCGCGGCATCCGCCGTCAGCTTTGGCGCTCCCTGAATGATATAGTCGCCGGACAAAGCGATGCCGTGCCCAAACAAGTTCATCGCCACCGCCGCCCCAAGCGCCGGCAGTCCCACGCGGACTGCCACGGGCAACAAAACAGCGCCAATCAGCGCCACCGCAGGTGAGGGCCAGAAGAACATCGAAGTTACCATCATAATAATCCCGATGCCCCAATATGCCATCGTTGGTGTGCGAATAAACCGCGTCAAGGGAGAGACCATCGTTTCGTTGATGCCCGTGCGAATCAGCACCCGACTCATCGCCACGATGATCGAGATGATCATAATCGTCCCCATTAACTCTTTGGTTGCATAAATAAACGAATTAAAAATCCCCGAAACCGAGCCGCTGAGCGTTTGCGTCGCAAGCAACCCCAGCGTAAAAATCCCTGCCACACAAATCATCGTCGTATCACGCCGCTTGATCAACAACGCCATGATGAAGACGATGAACGCTAGATACACATAGTGAATCGCCGACAACTCTATGCCTATCATGGAGTCACGCCCCTCTTCCTGCAAGTGTGCTATATGCTATGCAGGAGCCCAAGCAAGGGTTCGGCCCATGTCGAGGTTCAGAGCAGGCGATTCATGCTACTTTACATTTTACTTTATTGTGATGCTCAGTTTATTCGAATCATCCGATTTCAAGCTCGCCCCAAGCCCTTTAACGAGGCTTTGTAATGGTACATAAGTAACTCCTTTGACGACCACGGGCGCCACATTCATCGTTTCAGCTTCCCCGTTGTAGTACACTTTCTTGCTTCCTATTGTAAATGTGACCGTATTCGAATTTTTACTTACAATAATGACACCACTTTTGGCATCATAACTAAAGGTTGCATCTAGTAAATCTGCAATTTCGCGGAGAGGAACCAGGTTTGTATTTTGATAAATGATTAAACCACTATCGAAACTTGCTTTCTCCCCATTAATGAATACAGTCAGTTTAGATTTCTTATAGGTTGGCTCTGTCGATTTTGGAGCAGAAGAACCTTTGGTTGATGGTTTGGTAGAACTTTTGGAAGATGAAGAAGAGGATTTCTTACTAGAACTAGAAGAAGAGCTTCCCCCATTATGGTAGTGATATTCGCCTTGTTCTAATCCCCATTTGGCGCAATTAGTCCGACACGTGTGACCACCTTTCGCATCCGTTCGACCTGGATGGGCACTAGCCACAGTACTAGACAAGACAAACATCAGTAAAAAAGAACTGAGCAGCAATTTCTTTTTCATTGATCCAATCCCCCATTTAGTATAATATTCCTAGGTAATATTACCATGTACGGAGTATTGAGGGAATGTTTACTAAACGAAGAATACCCTTTTAGGAGGAACATTAGTCACTCAAAGCAACAGGGCCTTTGTGATAAAACACAAAGGCCCCGCCTTTTCCTAAATATGGACTATACTAAATTATAATCCCGAATCTTTTTATAAAGCGTCCCCCGGGAAATGCCCAGCAGCTTGGCGGCATTGCTCTTGTTCCCCGCCGTCCGCTCCAGCGCTTCCTTCATCAGCTCCATTTCCTCTTCGGGGGTGATGCGTGGACGCAGCATTTTGTCCAGCCGATCGGCCTGCTCCACAGAGGACAGCCTTGTTCCCCGCTCGAACTCAGAACCGGCAACGGCTCCGCTTCCAACCGCTATACCCGCCGCGGAATCCGCCGCTGCGAACTCCAGCTGAGCTTGCCGCTGCTGCAACGCCTCCGGCAAGTGCTCCAGCGTGATTTGCTCATTTTCGCTTAAAATTACACACCGCTCAATCACCGCCCGCAGTTCGCTAACGTTTCCCGGCCAGTCGTAATTTGCAAACGCCAGCATCACCTCCGGGGAAACGGTCGGCAACGGCTTCTGATACTGCAACGAATACACGCGCAAATACATTTGCACCAACGGCCCCAGATCCTCCTGACGCTCACGCAGCGGCGGTACCTTCAGCGACACCACATTCAGCGCGTAGAACAAATCCGCCCGAAATTTGCCCTCACGTACGAGCTGACCCAGATCCTGGGTGGTGCCGGCGAAAATGCGCACCGATACCGGCACGGCTTCCGAAGACCCCATTCGCGTGATCGTCCGGTGCTTGATGTAATGAGCTAGCTTCTCCTGTACGTCTAACGGCAAACACTCAATCTCATTCAAAAAAATCGAGCCGCCGTCCGCCGCCTCCAGCCGACCGGCCTGGCCCGACGGCTGTCCCGAGAAAGCGCCGCCTTGATAGCCAAACAGCTCCGCTTCCGCCAGTCCTGCCGGAACGGCCCCGCAACTCAGCGCCAAGAACGGGCCCTCCGACCGCGCGCCGGCGCGATGGATCACTCTGGCCAACTGCTCCTTGCCCGCTCCGGTTTCCCCGATCAAGAGCACAGTGGAGTCGGTTTCGGCCAGTTTTTTGGCCAGCTTAATTACTTTGCCCATGCTCTCCCCGCGTCCGCTGATTAAGGCAAACGGATCCTCATCGCCAATCCGCTGGGTTAACAGACGGGATGTCGCTACGGTCAGTTCATCATTGAGCTTCACGAGGTGCGTGATATCCTGCTCGGTCGCCACGCCGCCGATGATCCCTCCACCCGGCTCAACGATCGGTGATGCATTGATCAGCACATGCGTGCCTTCCCGCGGACGATGGTAGGCCCCGCGCAGCCGCCGGCCCTCATCCAAGATCCCCAGCACGACCAGCGCGTCTGGATCAAAATGTTCCCCGATCGTACGGCCCACGATGTCCGCTTTCGCGATCTCGTACACTTCTTCCGCCACCGTGTTCCAACCGATTACCGTACCGTTCCGGTCCACAACCGTTACCGCATCACTGACCGTCTCCAGCAGGGCGTCAAAATACGCCTCCGCCCGCTGCTGCCGATCCGCTGCTATTTTGAGCAGGTCGATCATCGGTAGATAACCAACAGGCTCCTGTCGATCATTAACCACCAACGCCAGCCGCCCGTTTGGATCTGCGCTGGACCAGCGGGTCGCCAGTTCGCTGACCGGAAGCGCCAGCTCCGACTCTTGGAACACGACCGAAACGATGAACCTCGTCCCGTCAAGCCGCAGTCCTCCCCCGATGCTCCCTTCGCCCCAAGCTTCAAGCCGCTCGGCACCATCCGGCGTCAACAGATACCAAGCCCCGTCGAACTCGACTGCCGCCGCTTGGCCATCCTGTAGTGCCGTAAGCAATGCCCTTATTTTTTCTTCCGGTTTCAACCGGGTCAAATCCTGCCGGAAGGATATCCGTTCATGATTGAACATAGGTACCTCACACGTAATGAAATTTTACTTGTAAATCTAACACGAATACGGGCGAGGTTCAATATTCCATCGCGAAGATTGGGCTTTCATCCAGTATAGATATGTTCAATATTGAACACTTTTGCTTTAATTTAAAATTTTTTTGTTTATTTTTTCAACTTATATTGTTCAAAAATCTAAAATATTGTATATTTTGTGTACAATGAGAAATGGAAAAGGATGGATGCCTATGGAAGCGTTGCTCCGCACCCTGTTTCAATCCTTCGCCAAAAGCCAATCCGTGGGACGAATGGCCCGCCGTTACGGACTGCGTTTTGGTGCCAGCCGGTTTGTCGCCGGAGAAACGATTGATGGTGCAATTGAAGCTGTACGCGCATTAAATGCGACGGGTCGGGTAGCCACCCTCGATCACCTCGGTGAGTTTGTGTCCACAGAAGCCGAAGCTGAACTGTCCATGCGGATGTGCCTCAAGACCCTGGATGCCATCAATGAAGCTGGAGTCGAAGCCAATCTCTCGCTAAAGCTCACTTCACTGGGGCTGGGGATTAGCGACGAACTCTGCATGCGCAATCTGACCACGATCCTGAACCGAGCCCGTCTGTACGGGTTGTTTGTGCGCATCGATATGGAGGATTTTACTTATTGTGAAAAAACGATCTCGATCTACAAGCAACTGCGCGAACAAATCGACAACGTTGGCATCGTCATCCAAGCTTACTTGTATCGCTCCATAGACGACATCGAGAACTTGAAGGCCCTGAAGCCGAACCTTCGCCTTGTGAAGGGAGCCTACAAGGAATCACCGAAGGTCGCATACCCGTCCAAGTCGGACGTCGACGAAAATTTCAAACGCCTCATTTCTACCCACCTGATGAACGGCGGTTATGCCGCCATAGCAACCCATGACTCCCAGATGATCGACTACGCGAAGAAACTAATTCAGGATTTATCCATTCCACCGGATCGTTACGAATTTCAAATGCTATACGGCATTCGCGAAGATTTACAGCTTGCGCTCGTTCGCGAGGGTTACAAGGTTCGCGTGTACGTCCCGTTTGGCAGCGATTGGTTTGGCTACTTTATGCGCCGCCTCGCGGAACGTCCCGCCAACGTATGGTTTGTCTTAAAGAACTTATTTAAGTAATAACCAAAAATCTTATTCATAAAGGAGTACTCCCTATGAGCACAACAGCAAAACTGGAAGCATTCCGTAATGAACCGTTTACCGACTTTCGTCAAGAGCCGGCCCGCCAGGCCATGGAAGCCGCGATTGCCCAAGTAAAGTCAGAGCTGGGGCGAGAGATTCCGCTGCAGATCGGCGGCGAGAAGATTTTTACGGAGGCCAAAATCCGCTCGATCAACCCCGGCAATCTAGATGAAACGATTGGTTATGTCAGCAAAGCCGATCAGGAGCTGGCTGAGAAAGCGATGCAGGCTGCCCTCACGGCGTTTGAATCGTGGAAAAAGGTACCGCCCTACGAACGCGCACAGTATCTGTTGAAGGCCGCCAAACTCATGACTGAACGGAAGCATGAATTCTCTGCTCTGATGGTGCTCGAATCCGGCAAGAACTACGCGGAAGCGGACGCTGATACCGCGGAGGCGATCGACTTCCTGAATTTCTACGCACGGGAAATGATCCGCTTGAGCGAGATCAACGAAACGATGCCGCTGACACCGGTCCCCGGAGAGCAAAACCGGCTGACCTACATCCCGCTTGGCGTAGGCGTCATCATTCCGCCATGGAACTTCCCGCTGGCGATTTGCGTGGGCATGACCTCAGCAGCGATTGTGGCTGGCAACACCGTACTGCTCAAGCCCGCTTCCAACACACCGGTTATCGCCTATAAGTTCGCTGCACTGATGGAGGAGGTTGGCTTGCCGGCCGGAGTGTTGAACTTCATCCCCGGCAGCGGCTCCGAGGTTGGCGATTATCTGACTACCCATCCGAAAACCCGGTTTATCAGCTTCACCGGCTCGAAGGAGGTCGGATTGCGCATCAGCAAGCTGGCAGCCGATACGGCTCCCGGGCAAATCTGGATCAAGCGGGTCGTCGCCGAAATGGGCGGCAAGGACGGCATCGTCGTGGATGAAACGGCAGATCTGGATGCAGCCGCACAGGCCATCGTGACCTCGGCTTTTGGGTTCCAGGGACAGAAATGCTCCGCCGGCTCCCGTGCGTTCATTGTAGCGTCCGTCTACGACGAGGTGGTGGAGAAAGTCGTATCATTGACGAAACAGCTGGAAATTGGCCTCCCCGAGCACAATAAAGCGGTTGGACCGGTGATCGACGAGACTTCTTACCGCAAAATCCTCGATTACATCGAGATCGGGAAGCAAGAGGGGCAGCTTCTCACCGGCGGAGGGAAAGCCGAAGGCAACGGCTACTATATTCAACCTACCGTGTTCGCTGGCGTGGACGGGAAGGCCCGGATTATGCAGGAGGAAATCTTCGGACCGGTACTGGCGATCGGCAAAGCGAAGGATTGGCGCGAAGCGATTGCGTTGTACAACAATACCGAGTTTGGGCTGACGGGGTCGTTCTTTTCCCGGGATGAGGATCGCATCAGCGAAGCGTTAGAAACGATGCACTGCGGCAACCTGTACGTGAACCGCAAATGTACCGGAGCGTTGGTCGGGGCCCATCCTTTTGGCGGCTTTAATATGTCGGGAACCGATTCGAAAGCCGGCGGCTACGACTACCTGCTGCTGTTCACCCAAGCCAAGCTGACTTCCCGGAAGCTGTAGGCGATCGATCGCTTCCAGGATACTTCTTGATCTTGTGCGCTTTGCTCTATTGATCTGTTGCTCTTTTGCTTTACTGCTCTTTTTGCTCGTTTCGTCATTTGCTAGCTTACTCTTTGCTCGTTGTTCGCTAGGACGGCGCACCCTGCTCTAACGCTGATACAGAGCGCTATTGCAGCAAAATTAGCTTCTCACAAATTCTAACGACGCTGAGACACGCTATTTGGATGGAAATCCCCCTTTATGCCCGAATTATGACGCAATAAGCTTCGTGGTAAGCGTTAGAATTGCAGAACAGCAATTTTGGCGGCAATAAGGTTTGTGACAAGCGTTAGAGCTGCGGGAAGCCAGTTGCAGGCGCAACATTAGAGCTACTGAAGCGGCGTTAAAGTTACTTAAGTAACATTAGAGTTTCTAAAACAGCCCTAGAGTTACCGAACTAGCATGAGTGTCTCCAAAGCAACATTAGAGTTACTGAAGTAACATTAGCGTCTCCGAATGCAATACTAGAGCTGTCGAAGCAATGTTAAAGCAGCTGAAGCAACCTAGAGCTTTAACGACGACGAGCTTAGCAGGCTTCAAATCTATCTCCAATACGGACGGAAGAAGGGTAACCCATGATTATGAACGGGAAACGAACACTTTCGGAAAATATGGACGTTTTGACCAGCACCCAACAGGTCATTCGCATGGCGCTCCAGACGATGAACGAGCCGCCGGCGATGTTTGACCTGCTCAAGGAGCCGCTGCGGATGCTGACCGTGCGGATTCCGGTGAAGATGGACGACGGCTCGGTCCAGGTCTTTACCGGTTACCGCGCTCAGCACAATGACGCGGTCGGGCCGACCAAAGGCGGCGTACGATTCCACCCCGACGTGACGGCGGAGGAAGTGAAGGCCTTGTCGATGTGGATGAGCATCAAATGCGGGATCGTGTCGCTGCCCTACGGCGGTGGAAAAGGCGGAATCGCCTGTGACCCGCGGACGATGTCGATGCGGGAGCTGGAAGCCTTAAGCCGCGGATATGTGCGGGCGATCAGCCAGTTGGTCGGGCCGACCAAGGATATCCCCGCGCCTGACGTGTACACCAACTCCCAGGTGATGGCCTGGATGATGGACGAGTACAGCCGAATCCGCGAATTCGATTCGCCGAGCTTCATTACCGGCAAACCGCTGGTGCTCGGCGGCTCCTACGGGCGGGAATCGTCGACGGCCCTCGGCGTCACGATCGTGCTGAAGGAGGCCGCTAAGATGGCCGGCATGGCGGTGGAAGGCGCGCGAGTCATCATCCAAGGCTTTGGCAACGCCGGAAGTTACCTGGCCAAGTTCTTACACGACGCCGGGGCTATCATCGTTGGTATTGCCGATGCGCGCGGCGCGCTGTACGATCCGAACGGGCTTGATATCCTCGAGCTGTTGGATCGGCGGGATTCTTTTGGCGCGGTGACCCATCTCTATTCCAACCGGATCACAAATCAGGAACTGCTGGTGAAGGAATGCGACATCCTCGTGCCGGCTGCGATCGAGAACCAGCTCACCGAGGAAAACGCGCCGCACATCCAGGCCAAGCTGATCGTCGAAGCGGCCAACGGTCCAACGACGTATGCAGCGACAGAAATTTTGTCCAAGCGCGGGGTTCTGATTGTGCCGGATGTCCTAGCGAGTGCGGGCGGCGTGGTCGTATCCTATTTTGAGTGGGTCCAAAATAATCAGGGTTACTACTGGCCGCTGGAGGAAGTGAACGCGAAGCTGGAGCAGCTGTTGGTGGACGCTTTTCACAAGGTCTATCAGACTTCGGTGACACGCCGGGTGAACATGCGTCTTGCCGCGTATATCGTAGGGCTGAAGCGAATGACCGAGGCGGTAAAATGGCGGGGGTGGATTTAAGTTATGGCACGTACGTTAATTATTATCCGATTGGAGCTCGACCATAAGAAGGCCAGCTTCGGCGATGTCGCCGCTGCGGTGAGTGGTGCCGGAGGCGACATTACGTCGATCGACGTGATCTCCTCGGCCAAAGGATCTTCGATACGCGACATTACCGTCGACACGGGTGACCAGGACGAAACGGCATTCGTCAAAGCGCTGCGCAAGCTGCATGGGGTCCGGCTGATCAACGTCTCCGATCGCACGTTTCTCATGCATCTCGGCGGCAAAATTGCCATCGAACCAACGATGCCGATTCGTAACCGCGACGATCTGTCGCAGGTGTATACGCCAGGGGTCGCCAAAATCTGCACGGCGATCCACGAAAGTCGAAACAAGGCGTTTTCGCTGACAATCAAACGCAACACGGTGGCGGTCATCACGGATGGAACCGCCGTGTTGGGGCTTGGCGATATCGGCCCGTATGCCGCGGCGCCGGTGATGGAAGGCAAGGCGATGCTGTTTAAACAGCTGGCCGGGGTAGATGCTTTTCCGCTCTGCCTGGATACCAGCGATACGGAAGAAATTATTCGTACCGTTAAAGCCGTCAGTCCGATTTTTGGCGGGATCAATCTGGAGGACATCAGCTCCCCTCGATGCTTCGAAATTGAACAACGGCTGGCGGAGGAACTGGACATTCCGGTCTTCCATGACGATCAGCACGGAACGGCGGTGGTCGTGATCGCGGGGTTAATCAACGCGCTGAAGGTCGTTGGCAAATCGATGTCCGAGGTGCGGGTCGTGGTAAGCGGCGTCGGGGCCGCGGGTGTCTCCATATGCAAAATGCTGCTGGCTGCAGGTGTAACGAAGCTTGTGCCGGTGGACAAGGAGGGGGCGATTGTCCGCGGGGGAACATACGGCTATCCGATGTGGCAGTGGCTTGCGGAGCAGCCGCAGGTGGAAAGCCAGCCCGGTTCGCTGCATGAGGTCTTGCCTGGTGCTGACGTGTTTATCGGCGTTTCTGCGGGGAATCTGCTGACCGGTGAGCATCTGCGGACGATGAACGAGCAGCCAATCGTATTTGCCCTCGCCAACCCGAACCCGGAGGTAGATCCAGAGGTTGGGCTGGCTCACGCAGCGGTCTTCGCAACCGGTCGAAGCGATTATCCGAACCAGATCAACAACGTGCTGGTGTTCCCCGGTGTGTTCCGAGGAGCGCTTGATTGCCGAGCCCGCGTGGTCAACGAAGCGATGAAGCTGGCTGCAGCACAAGCCATCGCCTCTGCCGTTACCGATGAGGAACGAAACGAGCAGTATATCATCCCGAGTATTTTTAATGATCAGGTCGTTCCGCTTGTGCGCAAAGCCGTCATCGAAGCGGCCATTGCCACCGGTGTTTCCCGGCGTATTCCACCGGATTTCCGGTGACACCACGCAAGTGGATACCCCATCTCGCTATACTTCCTTTCTTGCCCTTTTGCCTTGTGCAGTAAGGGCTTTTTTATGTTTCTAAATCAAATAGCCTAAAATTGGATTGCGCAAATCCGAAATTAAGATATATTAATTTTAGACAAATATCGAGGCATCTTGGTAAATTTTTCGGTTTTATATGAAAGGGGAATGTAAATGAGGAGAAAGCTTTACGCCAAAGTGATGGCAAGTGCGGCCCTGCTTAGCACAATTTCGCTGCCAGCCCATGCTGCAACTCAATTGTCGGACATTAACGGCTCTTATGCGAAAGATGCCATTATGGAACTGGTCAACAAGGGGATCATTAACGGAAAAGGAGACGGGAAGTTTGATCCGACGGGGAAGATCGAGCGTCAAGACTTTGCGATCATTTTAGCCAAAGCCCTGCAACTGGATACGAGTGAAGCCCCGGCAGCCGCTACATTCCGGGATGTGCCTACGACTCACTATTCTTTTGCTTATGTCGAAGCGGCGGCCAAAGCCGGATTGATCCAAGGTCTAGGGGACGGAACCTTTGGTAACGGCGTTAATTTATCGCGACAAGACATGGCGGTGCTATTCGTTCGCGCCCTCGGCGTAGATGCTGCTGGGAAAGCGAGCGAGCTCAAATTCTCCGACGCCGGCCAAATTGCCGATTATGCCAAGGACGCCGTGGCCGCCGCAGTGGAGCTAGGCTTGATCACCGGCACCGGCAATGGACAATTTAATCCAACCGGGAATGCAGAGAGACAAGCCGTCGCCCTTGTCGCCAGCAAATTCCTGAAGCAAGTGGAAGAGAAAAAGCAAAGCGAAAGCAACCAAACACCTTCCACTGAAGAACAGCCTGCACCTCCAGCCGAGCCGGACAAGCCCGTCGCACCTCCAACGACGCCTTCGGTGCCGAGTTCGGGAGGCGGTGGGGGGAGCTCCTCACCTGATGTAACCGCTCCAAGAGTATCATTGTTGTCTTCCTCACCTGTTCGGATTGGGGATGATGTCCAAGCCCGCAGTAATGAGAACGGTACTCTCTATCTTATTCCCGAAGGCCCCACACCAAGATCACGATCTGAGTTGGAATCACTTAGCTCTGGTCGCGGAGTTGCTACTTCTACGGCCAATGAAATTACACGTATCCCGACCTCTGAACTGTTTAGTGGGACCTACCGGGTTTTTGCGGTGGATACCGCCGGGAACGTCTCCGCTCCATCGGCTGCAATCGAACTCGTTGAGTCGTCTGGCGAATACAATGTGTGGCCGAAACCTGAAGCGAAAATCTGGCTGAACAGTGGATCTTCCGCTAACACTTTCCTTTTGGACAGCGTATCATCGGATCCATTAACCTACAACACTCGCAATATTAACGACTTGATCGAAATTAGAGACGGTGCAACCGAGCTGCGAATTGGAGACTACTTGGGAGCAAATTGTTTTGCGGTGATTGATCCGTCTAATCCTGATCAGAAGGTAGCTAACCTTCTTGTCGATTCATCAAGCGATTTAATTGAATGGCTGGGGGATGATCCTAACGAATTAGGTCTAATGATCCGAGCAAAAGAAGGGGCAAATCAACATAGTGAAGCCTTCATCGAGTTCACTCTTTGGAGCGATGATAGCCTAGTGTTAGGCCGTGCTGAGATTCCTATCCTATTCGACGATGAGGCTCCTACTGTAACCAACAGCACCTACGAAAATGGGGGGATCACATTGGAATTCAATGAGGAGGTTCTTGTTAGAAACCTTAATCTCACATATTCTTTTGATAACTTCGACTCCTCCGAATTTATGACACCCGGAGCTGACTATGATCTAAACACACTCGATAATATTACTTATCGAATTGAGCTAACGGATTCATTTCTTTCTAATCTTACTCTTCCTGTAGAGGTTCGGATCAGTTTCACCTCAGCTTATGATCGTGCTGGTAATTCTCTTGATGCGGAGCCAATTGATATAGCTATCAATTAAGCCTCCCCCCAAGAACGGCCCCCTGGCCGTTCTTCTTTTTTCTACACCAATAACTTCCCGCCGCCGAATTTGTCCAAAATATGATATAACAATATTAATGTGTTTTTTGAAATTCATCTTCAGGATGTGACCCTGTGAGCATAGAGAAGAAACCGGGAAAAATCGCGCAGCGACTTGTATTGTCCGCTCTACGCGCATTTCTCCAAAGCCGCTCCCAGATCAAGGTGGTACGCAACGATACCGTGGGCTTGAAGCCGCCGTATCTGATTTTGGCGAACCATGTAACCAACTGGGATCCGTTCTACATTAATTGTTACGTGGACGAGCCAATCAGCTTCGTGACCGGAGCTTCCCTGTTCCGAAACCCGTGGCTGGCTAAGCTGCTGAATTACACCGGAGCGATTCCCAAAATGAAAAATAAAAACGATACGCGCACCATCCGCAGCATGATCAAAGCCAAGCAGAGCGGACGCGTCATCGGCCTCTTCCCGGAAGGAAACCGGAACTGGGACGGGACGACCGAGCCGTTGTTCTATTCTACAGCCAAACTCGTGAAATTGCTGGATGTCCCGGTGGTCATCACCACCATTTCCGGCGGTCACCTGTCCTCTCCCCGTTGGGCGGAGAACCATCGCAGGGGGCCCATTCACCTCTCCTTCGAGAAAAAATGGGACGCTGGTGCATTTGCCAACCAATCCCCCGATGAGATCCATCACCTGCTGACGGAGGCGTTGGCGCATGACGATGCAGAGTGGCAATCCCAGACTGGCGCAGCCTATTATGGCAAAGCTCCGGCGCATTACCTGGAGCGCTTGCTGTTCATCTGCCCGCACTGTGAAGTCCCAGGCCGCCTCCGCTCCGAACAGGACTTGTTCGGCTGCACGGCCTGCGGCTACACCGTTCGCTACACGCCACAGGGCAAGTTCGCCCCGTTTACCCATCCCCTGCGCTTCTCGACAACGCGGGGCTGGAATCGCTGGCAGCTGGAACGGCTGAATCAAGTCATGCAAGAACCCGAACAGCTCGCCTCCTGGGAACCCGTCATGCAGGATCCCGTGCATATGTATGTTTCGGAGGGAGAGAAGCCTTTTCAATCGCTGGGAACAGGACGATTGCACTGGAACGCGGATCAAGCAGATTCTCTTACGTTTCAAGGGGATCACGGACAGGTGTATTCCTTCCCATTTGTCGAGTTGGAAGGGATCAACGTCCAACTTCACCACAAGTTTGAGTTTTACGTGGGAGATAAGCTGTATCGGTTCCTGTTTTACCAACCACGCACTTCAGCTTACAAATGGCTCAAATTTATTATCGCGCTGGAACAACGTTTCACCCGGCACAACTAGGAGGGTCTCTCTTTGGATAATTCATGGTCTTTCGTGATTGACTTTACGCTGCTGTCTTTGCTGATGGTCGTATCGGCCATCCTGAAGGCACGTATTCCGCTGTTACGCAAAATCATCGTCCCCACCTCCATGGTAGCCGGCATCCTTGGCTTAATCGTGGGTCCGGAGCTGCTCGGGTGGCTTAAATTCGATCTCGATCGTCTGGGGCAACTGGTCTACCATCTGATGGCGATCGGATTCATTGCCCTCTCCCTGAAGGAGCGGGAGGTGTCCAACAGCCCGGCGGTCATGAAATCCGGGATGCTTATCGTATCGACATACCTGATCCAAGGGCTCGCGGGATTTGGTCTACTCTTGATCCTAACGGAGCTGTTCTATCCCGGAATGTTCCCAGGTATCGGTTTACTGCTTCCTCTCGGCTATGGACAAGGCCCAGGGCAAGCCTATTCGATCGGCAGCCGTTGGGAGGCTTTGGGGCTGGAAGGCGGCGCCAACCTTGGTTTGACCATCGCCGGATTTGGTTTCATCTGGGCCGTAATTCCCGGAATCATTCTGATGAACATCCTGATCCGCCATCCGAAATTTAAACAGACGACATCCCGGCCACACAAAGAACGCACCGAGGTTACGGAAAAATCAGAAGAAGGCGAAATTCCGCTCAGTGACGCGATCGACAAGCTGACTTACCAAATCGCGCTGATCGGCTTTATATACCTGGTGACTTACTTGACGTTACGCGGACTGGAGACGGTGCTGACTCCGCTCGGGACCTATGGGGAAACACTGGCCCAATTGCTGATAGGCTTCCACTTCCTCATCGGCAGCCTGTACGCGATGTTGTTCCGGTGGATTCTCAACCGTTGGAAGCAAGCGGGCTTTCAGTTGGAGCACTCTCCGAACAACTACCTGCTGCAGCGGATCTCCGGATTTTCCTTTGATTACATGATCGCCGCCTCAATTGCAGCGATCTCGATCTACGCACTGAAGCAATACTTGACGCCGGTGCTCATCCTAACGACAGTTGGCGGGTTAGTCACGGTATGGTTTATGGTTTGGTTAGTGCCGCGGGTGTTGCCGGAGGATAAGTTGCCGAACGTCCTCGGTTTCTACGGGATGCTGACCGGAACGATTTCCACCGGACTTGCGCTGGTCAAAGCCGTCGATCCGAAATTCCAATCGAATACGACAGACAACTTAGTTATGGGCAGTGCCTCCGCAATCATGTTCGGTTTCCCGCTGCTGTTGATCTTAAACATCCCAATCGTTGGGTATCTGCAAAATCAACCGGTGATGTACCTGTACACCTTTGGCGCCCTATTCTTGTATTTCGCAATTCTCATGGGCTTGCTGCTGTACCGGTCCCGAAAAGCAACGGCTTAAGCGAGCTTCCAAATGATAGGCCCCGCTCTCTTTCACCCAGAGAACGGGGCTTTTTCGGATGGTGTTTATTTCGCCGTATGGGGAAGGTTCGCTTTGCGGAACCCTAGATAACTGTCCAGAGCTGCGACTAACATGTAGACGAACAATACAAGCCACATGATCCAACCGGAGTTAAAACCGGACACGCCCGATCTGAAAATATCCTCCAGCTTCGCGATAAACCCGGGGGACAACAGCTCCCCCTTGCTGATGACCGTGCCGAATACCACCAACGAAAGGACGTGGTTGGCCACGTTCAGGAACGCGATCTTCACATTCCATTGGGCCGCGATCCATTTGTAGATCGCCAGAGCCGCATCCAGCGCAAGAATTACTGCGATAAACGGCCAATACAACAGCAACACGTCTTGATTAAAAATGGGTGTTGTCATTTCTATGCCGTTTCGACCTTTCTCATATACACCAATTAACCGATCTGCATTGAAATACACGCTCCCCCAAATCGCCGTCCACATGAGGCTGGCAAAAACCTCACTTTTCTTAATCACTTTCTGCACTGGGATATACCGGGTGTCCTTCAAATCATCCGACGTCCAGGCCTTGAACTTGCTGTTCAGCGGCAGTTCGTTGCCAGTTCCCGTGCGCTCCAGAATGACAAACGCCAAGGTAATCCAAAATACGGTCTGCACCCCCGCGCTGAACACTGTCCCTATCGCTTTGCTGAGCAGGACAGCCGCAGCCTCAGCGGGAACCACATCACCGGAATACGTAATGATTTGATTGGCAATCAGCGACAAGAGAGTAATTACAACCACAATGGGGACAATCATTTTCAAGACCTGAACATAAGTCTCATAGAAGCGCGGCCCGATCAAAAATGCGGGTTGATCGCGATACTGCGCGGCCAATACGGCCGGATCCCCCAATTGCGTCAGCGCCTCCTTCACTTCCGCCTCGCTGGGTTCCTCCGGCAGCATATCCTCAATTGTGGAGCGGAGTTCCAGCGCGATGTCCTCTCGGGTCTTATCCGGCAGGCGACGAGTTACTTCGTAAACGTAAAGCTCAATCAGATCCGACGGTTTCATCATTATTCTCCCCCTTCAACAACGTGTACAGCTCCTGGGAGGTCTTCTCCCATTCCACCTTCAACTGCTCAAAAATCTCCAAGCCAAATTCACTCAACACGTAGTAACGGCGCGGACGGCTCTCCGTTGTATCCCAGCTGCTTGTCACAAGTTCCTGCTTCTCCAGCCGGCGCAGCAGCGGATACAGCGTGCTTTGATCAATGGTGATCCCGGACTTCTCCAGCCGTTGAACGAGCGAATACCCGTATTGCGGCGTCCGCAACTGGCTGAGCACCGCCAAGGTTAACGTTCCGCGACGGAGCTCCGTGATCAAGGAATTTAATAGGCCGTTCATCCTTCCACCTCGTTGTCTCATCCTGTTTTTTATTTACTGCAATCTTATACTGTTTTTCGCATACTGTGCGTCATACAATATATCTTATACTATGCATCATACACTATTAGTTATCACCAAGCAATAGGCGATAACCAATATTTCCTGATCATATTGCCGTCAAGCGGTCCTTTTGCGAGCCTCTTTACATAATTATCCCTTTCGTTCAGTGACAAAAAGAAGGTGAGATCAAGGGCATGAGGGAGGTGAGGTATGGTGAGGTGAGGTTGGCCTGAGCCTGAGCCAGCACCTGATCTCTAATCACGTCATCGATCCTGTGAATGGTCATGAGATACGCACTCCCTGATGCAACGGGATAATCATCAAAAGAAGCTGGCAGAGGTACCTAACGAACGGCGCGTAAGCGACAAAAAAATCCCGCCTCTCAATGAGGCAGGATCCTTTACTTTATTCGTTCAAAAACGTAGTTACCCGGTTTTGCATTAACTTCGCGGCTTCCTCCGCAGATTTCTGTCCGCTGAAGAAGGCAAGCGATTCTTCCCCGACGATGGAGATCACCTTGGCTTCAAGCGGCGAATATTGGTCCACCGCATCCAGCATTTGACGAAAGCGATCAAATTCCTCGTCCGCGGCCTTAACAGCAGCTCCATCCGGCAGTTTGTAGCTGCCGTCCGCAATTTGCTGCTTTATGTCATCCAGCTGCTGCGAATTGATCGAAGAGAGCAGCGAGAACCCCTCGCGCTCCGGTAACTTCTGCGCTTCCTCCGACAGGAGAAAGCGGATCAGCTTCCAGGCCTCTTCCGGAACCTGGGATTTCGCCCGGATCCCAAACAAACTCGTCGGAATGATTCGCATCGTACCGGATTGAGCGGGGTTATGCGGTTTCTGCATGAGGATCGGGTGTTCAAAATACTGATGAGGCACGTCAATAACATCCTTCGGATCACGTAATACCGCAGAATAAAACAGTTGCTTTCCCGAACCCGCCGACTCTTCGGTCATCACGCCATCATCATACATCTGCTTCACTTGATGCAGCAGCGCGATAAATTCCGGGGAATCGAACTTGGCTTGTTTGTCGCTCGTATCGACATAGGCTTCATAGTTATCCACTGTCATTTCCTGCATGAGCATATCCGGCGGATATTCCGTCATCGCAAAGACCTTCTCATTCCCCTGCGTTAATTTTTTCGCTATTTCTGCAAAGTCCTGCCAAGTCCAGGTTTTCTCCTGAATGTCGGCCTCTTTCAAAGCATCGCCATCGCCGATGAACGCCCTCAGGGAAAAACCTCCTGGGATCGCATATAAACCTCCGTTCTCCCTCGCAGCATCCAAAATATTTTGCTGGAGATCCTCCTTCTTGATGGATCCATCCCCGCTAAGTGACGAATCCATATTCAGCAACAAACCTTTGGCTATATATTCGCTTATTGGCAGGCTCTTCATTTCAATGACGTCCGGTCCTTGTCCTGAGAGCAGTGCGGTGTTGACCGATTTGCGATACTCCTCAATTTCACCCGCCTTCCATTCCTCTCCGGCTTGTTTATAAGCCTGAATAATCAGGTCGATGTCAGGGAATTTGGCCTCAAACTTCCGCTCCAGCGCAGTATAAAACGGGCTTGCCTCCTGAACCGATAAGGTAAGCACGGTTTTGCCCTCTTCTCCAGCCGGGTTCTTCCCTACAGTATCCGTCGCTCTGCTGCACGCAGCCAAAGCAATCGATATAACCAATGCCGCAATAATTGTCTTCCCCATCCGTTTTTTCATGGTTTATTCTCTTCCTCCTCTGCTTCATTTCGATCGCTGATTTTCTATTGCAAACGAACCCGATTGCCATCCTGTAAAGGTTCACTGCTCTCCAGAATGATCCGCTCTCCTTCAAACAGAAGATCTGCCGGGATCATCGTTTCCGCTTCATTCGCTTCACTTTGCTTAATCGTCACCTTTCGGGCGACAAACACATTGCCCAACGCCCCGCGCTGCTCCTCCACCTTAAAAAGAAAGCGCGAATCGCCTTCGCGATGAATCGCTTCATTTGGAACAACCCAGCCCTGCTCGGAGGACGTCTGTTCCAGCCGAACCGTAACTTGCTCCCCTCCTTTCAGGGCAGGATCAGCTACTCGGATACGCAGCCGCCTTTGCGGCAGCGTCGCCGATGTTCCGTCACCTTCCTCCGGTGAACCTGTGATTCGAGAACCTGCGTTAGTGATGTCTTCGACCACGCCCTCCAGTTGACGCGGCGGTTGTTCACTGGCAGCGGCCACCTCAACCTTCACCGCTTCGCCGGTTGCGATCCGAAGACGGTCGATCACCTCGGCATCCCCGATGATATCCACACGGTAGCCTGCACTTGTACTTGACACCACCACGTCCGGGAGGGAGGTGGAAGCCACCCCAACCACCGCGTTGACCTCCGTAACCACCCCGTCAAACGGGGCGACGAGCTCGCTGCGGCTTCTGATCTGCTCACGCAGTCTCTCGATCTTCCGCTCCTGTACCTGGAGGTCAAGCTTGCGAGTTTCGATCTCCCGTTTGGCTTCTCTCAAGCCGGTTTCATCCCCGCTCACCGTGGCCTCGATGAACTGATCCTGAATCGTTTCGAGCGCGATTCGCTGCTTTTTCAATAGCGCCATCTCATCTTCCAACTCCCGCTCGGCATCAGCACGATCGTATAGTACAAGCTTCTGCCCCGCTTGAACATCAGCACCTTCCTTCACCAGTACCTTCTTAACCTTCCAACCGGCCGGGTTGATCAGCTCTGCCTGCTTCTTCGGCTGCAATATCCCGGTTCCCGTTAACCGATAAGTTATTCCGCCGGCTGCTGCTGGGGACGTTCGGACCTTTGGCAAGGTCATCGATTGCAACGTATTACTGAAAAAAGTGAAAAACAACAAACCTCCCATCAAAGCCATAAAGGTGGTAATGATTATTTTTTTGCGTTTACGATCCGTTTGATCTTTCCCAAGTTCCATGACGCGACTTTATCCTCCTTACCCCTTGATGCCAGAAAGCTGCACGCCTTCGATGAAATAGGCCTCGGCATAAAGGAACAGCAGCACCATCGGCGACATATACAACATCGAAGCCGCGAACACAGTTCCCCACTCGCCGCTTAATCTCGATAAGAAGACCGATAACGGCTGCCGAAGCGGATCCAAGAAGATCAGCGGCTGCTCGACCATATTCCAGTAATCGACGAACAGGAGCACCACCAGCGCAGCAAGTCCCGGCTTAACCATCGGGAGAATGATTGTCAGGAATATCCTCAGATGACCGGCACCGTCGATCTTGGCCGCCTCGATGTAGGCGTACGGGATATGCAGCATAAATTGACGCAGCATGAAGACCCCAAACGCAGCAAAAATACCCGGCAGAATCACCGCCGTCGGACGGTGGATTAACCCCAGCCAATCGGCCATGAGATAATTCGGGACCAGCGTCACCTGAAAGGGCATCAGCATCGACAGCAAGAAGATCAGAAAAATCGCATCTCGACCCCGAAACCGCAGTTTGGACAGCGCATAGGCCGCCATCGCAGCGACCGCGGTTTGTCCAACGATAATCGGTAAGACCAGCTCCACGGAACGCCAAAACATCAGCAAATAATTAGGGGTATATACCAACAGCCTGCCGTATTGCGCCAAGGTCACCTGATCCGGTACCCATTTGAGATTGATGAAGGTATCAGCTTCGGTCGAAGCCGCCTCCGTCAGCTCCCCCATTGGACCATAATTGATTTCAAGCTCCTGCTCGCTCATCAGCGAGTTCGTGAATGTAATGATGACGGGAAAGAGGAGCAGCACGGCGAATAAGCCTAACATTCCCGTCAGCACAGCTTTTTGTATCCATTGAATTGCCTGCACGCCCGGCCTCTCCTCTCTATGAGCTATATCCTCACGTCCTGTCTTACTATTCCATGAATTGCCGGTATCGGCGTTCCAACCCAAACAATCCGAGAACAATCGCAAGGATCGCGCAGACCATCAGTACTGCAGCAGCCGTCAGCTTCTGGATATCCATCGTTGCAAACATGTTGTTCATGTAATGCTGAAGCATATAAATGCTGTCATGCGGATAATCACCCGCCAGCAAATACGTCTCCCGGAAAACCTTAAATGAATTGATAATCGACATGATCACTACGAAGAACGTGGTCGTCGTTAAGTAGACGAGCGTGATTCCAAAAAACTGACGAACCGGTCCAGCCCCTTCAACCTGTGCCGTCTCGTAGTAGTCCCGAGGAATTTGCTGCAAACCCGCCAAGAACAAAATGACGTTGTAGCCGAGGTTCTTCCACAAATACACCATGAGGACAACGTAGCGGGCGGCATCGGTCTTCATCCAATCCACGCGCTGGATGCCGAAATGGCCAAGCAGGTAGTTTAATGCTCCGTTCCAATCAAACACCATCTGCCAAATGAGAATTACCGACGCCACCGGCACAACCAGAGGAAGCACATAAGCGGTGCGCAGCCACTTCCGCAGGTAAACATGCCGGTTCAGGAGCAGGGCCACCCCCAGCGATAATCCCAACAGCAGCGGGACACCCAACGCACTGAAATACAGCGTGTTGACTGCGGCCTTGCGAAACGAAGCGCTGTCCAGCAGGTCGCGGTAATTCGCCAAGCCTACAAAGCTTCCGCCAGAGGTGCCGCTCTGAAAGGAGTAAAATAAACTCATGCCAAACGGAATCAAATAAAAGAGCGCGAACCCTGCTACGCTTGGTGCCAGAAACAACCCCGCCGTTGCTGCATCGCTGCGCCCCCACCTAGCGAATCCCGATAGAGCTTGGCTTATGGGCGCACGCCAAAAACCCCACTTTCTCATTTCCCAATCCTCCTACCGTTCTTGCTCTTTCAGCTTAAGGCGGATTGATAAAATCAAAAGTGGGGTAAAACTAAAATTTTCCTTAAGTTTTGTTCGATTCACTTATCTAAGCTTCGGTAACCGCACCTCAAACTCCGTGCGAATCAGATCGCTTTGCACCGAGATGGTGCCTTCGTGTTGCTCTACGATATTTTTGGCGATAAACAGGCCGAGTCCGGTGCTGCCTTCCTGATGCGTACGCGCTCGATCACCGGTGAAAAACATATCAAACAAATGGGGCAGCTCGTCCGGCGGGATGGAATCGCCATAGTTGGTCACCCGCACGACTGCCTCATCCCCGTCTAGCTTTCCATGAACGTCGACGTATTCCCCGTCTTTGCCGTAACGAACGGCATTGGACAATAAATTCTCAAATACGCGGGCCAGCAGATCGCCGTCGCCGGAAATCATCAGCTGCGGTTCGGTGTTGAGACGAACGGTCAGCTCATTTTTTTCAAATACAGGGTACATCTCTTCGGTTAATTGACTCAGCAACTCGCTCAAATCCAACGGCCGGCGGTGGATGTTCAGCTTGCCATAATTCATTCGCGTCACTTCAAATAACTCATCGATCAGCTTCTCCAGACGCTGTGATTTGGTGTAGGCGATGGTGGTGTAATGCTTCATCTGATCGGCAGTCAGGTCTTTCCCCTGCAGGATGAAATCGAGATAGCCAATGACTGAGGTGAGCGGGGTTCGGAGATCATGGGCCAGGTTCAGCACAAGCTGCTCCTTGCTGTTCTCGGCAAAATCGCCCCGTTCCACCGCCTGCTGCAGCTTCTCGCTGGCCAAATTGATGTCCCGCGCAATCTCTCCGAACTCATCCCCGGAAGGAATATGAACCCGATGGGTGAAGTCTCCTCCCGCCAGCTGATTGATTCCCCGGGAAATCTCCCGGAAATACGCGACATAACGTCGAGTTAACAAGTAGAAGTATAAGAACGAGAGCGGGATAAAAATCAGCAAAAACACGTTGATGTCACCGATCTGGCGCATCATTAGCCGCACGTTATACAATGGGTCTTCACGCAGCAGGGTATGATAATACTCGCGCAGCGCTAAATAAATGAGAAAGGTTGTCCCTGCGGACAATATCATGCTCAGTCCAAATAATCGGATCATTTGGAAGCGAAAACTGCGAAATTTCGGTTTATCCGTATGGTTATCCATTGAATGTATACCCTACTCCCCAGACGGTTTTGATCAGCTTGTTCTTGTGCCGGTCTTCCCCCAGCTTCTTACGCAAGCTTCGGATATGCACCATAACCGTATTTCCGCCTTCATAATAAGCCTCCCCCCAGACCTTCTCGAAAATATGCTCTGAGCTGAACACCTTCTTCGGATGGCTGGCCAGCAGGACTAAGATATCAAACTCTTTGGGCGTCAGCTCCACCGGCTCGCCGTAGAGGAACACGGTCCGGTGCTCGGGGTGAATCACAAGCCCTCCGGCCTCCAACACGGTCTCATTCGGAGGCGCAGCTACCGACGGGTTCAGGTGGATAAAGCGGCGCAGTTGGGCGTTCACCCGGGCCACCAGCTCCATCGGGTTAAACGGCTTGGTCATATAATCATCCGCCCCACGTACCAGACCGGTGATTTTATCTAAATCGGTTGCTTTCGCACTTAAAAAAATGATCGGCAAATGGTGCTTCTCCCGAATTTGCCGAGTCACCTCATAGCCATCAATCTTCGGCATCATTATATCCAAGATTGCAAGATCCACGGATTGCGTCTGAATCACATCCAGCGCCTCCTGCCCGTTGGAAGCTTTGATGCAGCGGTATCCTTCCCGGGCCAGATGCAGCTCGATCAAGTCGGCGATTTCCGGCTCATCGTCCGCAATCAATACCGTGATAGGTTTCATCGATCATCGCTCCTTTTCATGCACAGCATAACCGAAGAGACCTTACGATTTCAAATGTTCATTCAGCACGTTCTCTTCCAAAACATCATAGCTGCCATACACCTTGCGGATATGCTGCTCTCCCCAGGAGCACAGCGCATCCAAGATTCCTCGCAAGCTCTCCCCGTATTCACTTAACTCATATTCGACCCGAGGCGGGACCTCCTGGTAAACGATCCGGCGAATGACGCCGTCGGCCTCCAGCTCGCGCAGCTGTTGGGTCAACATTTTTTGGGTGATGTCGGGCATCAGACGTTTTAATTCACTGGTCCGTTTCCGGCCGTGCGTTAAGTGGCACAGGATCACGCATTTCCACTTCCCGCCGATCACCTCCAGCGTCGCTTCTACCGAAATATTGTATTTTTTCTCTTTCATTAAGATGGCTCCCTCTTTTCATAGGCACTGAAAAGTACCTACATTACTTTTCGGTTCCTATATCACTTCAAAGTGCGTACTTCTCAAAAACTACCCTATCTCCCATAATAGCATTTGTCGCTCGATTCTGCATCATTCCCCGGCAGATCAGCGGCGACCTTCAAACCATCATCTTTTTGGGAGGTAGATTGGCTCATGAATCATCAAAGAAGCACCTTGGCGCTGCTCGCCTTGGCCATTAGTGCCTTCGCTATCGGGACTACCGAATTTATCAGCGTCGGTCTGCTGCCTTTGATCGCCGAAGACCTGCATATTTCCACGACGACTGCAGGACTGACGGTTTCCTTATATGCGTTAGGCGTCACTTTTGGAGCGCCGGTACTCACGTCGCTAACCGCAAGAATGTCACGTAAAACGCTGCTGCTATGGATCATGGTCGTGTTCATGCTTGGCAATGCCTTGGCTGCGGCTGCAACCAGTATCGCCATACTGCTCGTGGCAAGGGTGATCTCGGCTTTTTCCCACGGCGTGTTTATGTCGATCGGTTCAACGATCGCCGCTGACTTAGTGCCGGAACACCGGCGGGCCAGCGCGATTTCCATCATGTTCACCGGCTTGACTGTGGCGACGGTCACCGGCGTGCCGCTTGGCACCTTCATTGGTCAGCAGCTCGGCTGGCGCGCCGCTTTTATCCTGATCGTCATCGTGGGGCTCATTGGCTTTATCTCCAACAGCCTGCTGGTGCCAGCAGACCTGCGGAAAGGAGTGCGAACGGCGTTCCGCGACCAGGTGAAATTGGTGACGAACGGACGGTTGTTGCTGTTGTTCCTGATCACGGCCCTTGGGTATGGCGGCACCTTTGTCGTGTATACCTACTTATCGCCGATCCTTCTTGAAATTACAGGCTTTAAGGAAAGTGCGGTTGCCGTAATTTTGCTGATCTACGGTATCGCGATTGCTATCGGCAACATGGTGGGCGGCAAGCTGTCCAATCGTCAGCCGGTTCGCGCCTTGTTCTATATGTTTATCGTACAGGCGCTGATCCTGCTGGCCCTGCTGTTCACAGCTCCGTTTAAAATCGCCGGCTTGGTGACCATCTTCCTCATGGGCCTGCTGGCCTTCATGAACGTGCCGGGGCTCCAAGTCTATGTCGTGATGCTGGCGGAGCGGTTTGTTCCGTCCGCCGTCGACGTGGCCTCTGCAATCAACATCGCAGCCTTTAACGCCGGGATTGCCTTGGGCTCGTACCTAGGCGGGGTTGTCACCGACTCTTTGGGTCTGATCCATACTTCGTGGATCGGCGCTCTGATGGTCGCAGCTGCTGTACTTCTTACCGGCTGGAGCCGCGCTTTAGAAAGAAAAGACCGGCAAAATACGGTCATTTCACAACCATCGTTTCAGCATAACTAATGATCTTTTTTCATCACCAAATTGAACTTCAGAAATAAATAGGAGGCTATTTTGATATGATCACCAATTTGCAAGATACCACTACTCTGCACAACGGAGTGAAGATGCCTTGGTTGGGCCTGGGCGTATTTAAAGTTGAGGAAGGACAGGAACTGGTAGACGCAGTCAAGTTCGCCATTACCCATGGCTACCGCAGCATCGATACCGCAGCAATCTACGCGAATGAAACGGGCGTTGGACAAGGTATCCGTGAAGGCTTGCATGAAGCCGGCATCCCGCGTGAAGCCCTGTTTGTCACTTCCAAGGTGTGGAACGCTGACCTCGGCTATGAAGAGACGCTCGCTGCTTATGAAACCAGTCTGCAGAAGCTGGGACTCAACTATTTGGATCTGTACCTGATCCACTGGCCTGTTGCCGGCAAATATAAAGAAGCTTGGCGAGCGCTGGAGACGCTCTATAAAGCTGGAAAGGTTAAAGCGATTGGCGTCAGCAACTTCCAAGTTCACCATCTGCAGGACTTGATGGAAGATGCCGAAATTGTACCGATGGTCAACCAGGTTGAATACCATCCCCGCCTGACACAACAGGAAGTTCAAGCCTTCTGCCGCGAGCACAACATCCAAATGGAAGCATGGTCCCCGCTCATGCAAGGGCAGCTGCTGGATCATCCAGTGTTACAAGAGCTTGCTCGCAAATATGGAAAATCGGTTGCCCAAATCATCCTGCGCTGGGATTTGCAGAACGGCGTAGTGACGATTCCGAAATCAACCAAGCCGCATCGGATTACCGAGAACGCCGACGTATTTAATTTCACGTTGACGGATGAGGATATGGCACGGATCAGCGCGCTTAACGAGAACCTTCGCGTGGGTCCGGACCCTGACAATTTTGATTTCTAAGCCTACCAAAAAAGAGCAGATACCGTGGGTCCGCTGGATCCTTCGGTTCTGCTCTTTATTAGCTGTTGGGACCAATTTCGATGAAATGATGTTCGGTCTCATAGGTGAGGTCCTTGTACTTCCCATCCTCCTTGATCGAAAATTCCGCTACCGCATAAATTTCATAGGTTCCGATTCGATCAATCCGAGTCTCGAAAAACTCGTTAATATCCGTTTCTCCCCTCATACTGCGAACCACCGCACTATCGACCTGGGTGATCGTGTTCACCCGGTTGCCCAAGCTGTCCACGATCAGGTAATGGAACACCCGCGGGCGACTCATCAGTTCATATCGGGTCTTGGACAAATTATGCAAGCTGGCAATCAGCGTAAATTTCTCATCGATTCCGGCACGCTTCGGTACGGACAACTCTACAGTAAAAGGACCTTCCGTATCCTGCGCTGAATCTTCGGGTGCAGTTGGTCTCAGCTTAGTGATCGCTTTGTCAACCGGATCGAAGGTGCCGCATCCGGCAAGCAGAAGCGCGAGCAGCATCACGGTCAGACCTAGCGCGTATTTCCTCAATTCGTATCACCCCAAAAATATAAGACGGCATCCCTCCTGTGATGTTGCAGTAGGACGTGCCAAAATCATAAAGAAAGGGTACCCTAAGAGCGCCCCTTAAATCAAGGCTGATTGGCCGAGGCGGCCGCTGCATCCGAGTCGGAGACCACTGGCAGCTCCTGGCGTTTGTCCACCCGCCCCGCACTGCCCGAGCCGCTTCGGTTCGCCAAGTATACCCCGCCGAGGATGAACACCAGTCCAGCCAGGAGACGCCAGCTCACCGGCTCATTCAGCAGCGTGAATCCCCAAATAATCGCGCTGGCCGGAACGAGATAAGTGACGGTGGTGGCGAATTGCGGGGAACCCTTTTGGATCATAAAATAGAACAAAATATACGCCACCCCCGAGCCAAACACGCCCAGTCCAACGACTGCGCCAAGCGTAGGGAGCTTCGCCAACGGAGCCAGCGAATCCCGCTCGGCGATCAATGCCATCAGGCCGCTGCCGACCAGCGCGCTGATCAAGGTGCCGAAGGTCACCTGATACATCGACAGCCCGTTGGACAGCCGCTTGGACAGGTGCGAGCCCACGGCATAACTCAACGTAGCCCCCAGCATGCAGGCGAACCCAAGCAGGTCCACCGAAGCAAGCGAGGTTGGGCTGACACCTACCAGCACGAGCAAGCCGAGGAAGGCGATCCCCATCCCCGCCCATTGCATGCGATTCGTGGCAACGCGGAAGAACAGGACGCCCACCACCAGCGTCCAAAGCGGAGTCGTGGCGTTAAGCACCGACGCCAGGCTGCTCGTCAGCCGCGTCTCGCTGAAGCCGATCAACGCCCACGGAATCGCCGTGTTGATCAGCGCCATGATGATCATCGCCAGCCAAGGTATCGAGCGGAACCCAAACGGCTTGCGCAAGATGAGCATCACTCCGGTAATCGTCGCCAGCCCGAAGGCGGAACGCAGGAACGCTACGGTCCAGGGGCCGAAGTCAGGCAGCAGGATTTTGATGAAGAAAAACGAACCGCCCCAAATCAAACTAAGCAAGATTAATGCAAAATACAGCGTACGTCCCACTCTTATCCCTTCTTTCTCGGGTCACTTGGGCATATCTAATAACGTAACCCGGATCTCTGAAACCTGATTTATCATGATCCTGATTGTATCACGGCGATGCTTCAATGTTCATCGAAGTATGCCGAAAAAGCTGAGGAAGTGGTTGAGGAGGTATCAATGAAAGTCGAGGAAGCTCGAAAGACTGCCGCCAAATGGGTAACTCAACATGCTAGCCGGGAAGCTGGATTCCTAGGTGCTTATTTCAGCGGCTCCACGGTGGGATTACCGGGAGAAGCAGATCTGCCTGAAAGCTCCGATATCGATCTCATCGTCGTAACGCAGACGACAGAGCCTCCGCCAAAACTAGGAAAATTCCGTTACGAGCAGGCGCTGCTCGAAGTTACTTACCTGCCCTGGAGCCAGCTGGCATCAGCGGATAAGGTACTGTCAGATTACCATCTGGCCGGGAGCTTCCGGACGGATACGATCATCGCCGACCCCACAGGCAGGCTGCGCCGACTGCAAACGGAAGTGGCCCCCCGCTTCGCCGAGAAGCCTTGGGTGTTGCTTCGCTGCAAGCATGCCCATGACCGGATCGAACGCGGGCTTCGCAACCTCGATCCCAAAGCGCCGTTGCAGAATCAGGTGTTGGGCTGGTTGTTCCCAACCGGGGTGACCACCCATGTTCTGCTGACCGCGGCCCTGCGCAATCCAACCATACGGCTTCGTTATCTGAGGGCCCGTGAAGTGCTTGAGGCATATGGGCATCGCGAAGTCTATGCCGAACTGCTGCAGCTCCTGGGCTGCACCCGGCTCACCGTCCAAAGGATGGAGGCGCATCTGAAGGCCCTGGAGCGCACGTTTGATACGGCGGCAGCGCGGGCGGCCACGCCGTTCCCGTTCTCGAGCGACATCACTCCCGTCGCGCGTTCGGTCGCCATTGACGGCAGCCGCGAGCTAATTTCGCGCGGCCGCCATCAAGAGGCGGTGTTCTGGATCACCGCCACCTTTGCGCGCTGCCACCAAATGCTGGCAGCGGATGCCCCGGAGGAAGGAGAGCGGCTCGCTCCAGATTTCCACGCCTTGCTGTCGGATCTGGGTGTCGGAACCCCAGAGGCATTGTTTCAACGAGCCGACAAAGTACTGCGCTATTTGCCTCGCCTCATGACCGTTGCCCATTCCATTGTGGATGCCAACCCCGATATCCAGCCCAGCTCGGCTCATCTTTAGCTTGCCGAACCTGCCACATCCGCACAAAGCCCCCAATCACAAAGCGCTGTGCAATTGGGGGCTATTTCATCTAGTGTTGCTTATGCAGTTTTAGTCGATGCGAAGCTCACCGTCATAAGAGGTGATAATTTTGTAGAGGTCCGGCCGGCGGTCACGGAAGATCCCCCACTCAATACGCTGGATTTCCAGCTGATCGAGGTCGAATTCCGCTACCAGCACCGTTTCCTCCGTCCGGTTGGCTTCGGCAATTTTATTGCCCTGCGGCCCGGCGATGAAGGACGAGCCGTAGAACGTGATGCTCGAATCTTCGTCGGATTCCAAGCCAACGCGGTTCGAGGCGATCACCGGCACCAGATTGGAAGCTGCATGTCCAAGCATGCACATCTGCCAATGATCTTTGGAGTCGATCGAACTGTCTTGCGGCTCCGAACCGATCGCCGTTGGATAGAACAGCAGCTCGGCGCCCATCAGCGCCATGCAGCGGGCTGCTTCCGGATACCACTGATCCCAGCAGACGCCCACGCCGATTTTGGCATAACGCGTCTTCCACACTTTAAACCCGGTGTCCCCCGGATTAAAATAAAACTTCTCCTCATACCCCGGACCATCCGGGATATGACTTTTGCGATATAGACCCAGCACTTCACCATCTGCGTCAATCACCGCCAGCGAGTTGTAGCGGGCGTTATTTTTTTTCTCATAGAAGCTGATCGGCAGCACCACTTCCAGCTCCTTCGCGACCTTGCGAAAATGCTGAATCGCAGCATTCTGCTCCAGCTCGGTAGCATAGACGTAGTAGTCGGACTTTTCCTTTTGGCAAAAATAAGGCGTTTCAAACAGCTCCTGCAACAAAATAATTTGTGCTCCTTGCCGAGCCGCTTCCCGAACCAGTCGATCCGCCTTGGCGATATTTTCTTCTTTATTGGATGAACAGCTCATTTGTGTCGCTGCGACTTTTACCATTCTCATGTTGTTGGTCGTACCTCCTTCATTCTCATTTATGCGCGTCTTGCCGGCATTTGCTGGGTGGTGCAATGGACGTTGCCGCCTTCGCGGATGATCGCCATCCCGTCAACGGTGCGGATCTTGCGATCCGGGAAGGTCTCGCTCAGCACTTGAATGGCTTTGCGGTCGGTTTCCTCCGCGGCGCCGCCAAAGATCGGCAAGATGATGCCGCCATTGACGAAGTAGAAATTCAAATAGCTCAGCGTCAAGCGGCTATCGTCATAAAAGGCCTTCGGCGGCTGCGGGATCGGGATGATCTCCAGCTGGCGACCTTGGGCGTCCGTTGCGGCACTGAGAATCGCGATATTTTCCTGGGTGATGGCATAGTTCTCATCGCTTGGATCGTCGCAGACCTGCAAAATCACCTTCCCCGGTGCGGCAAAGCAAGCCACGTTATCGATATGACCGTCCGTTTCGTCCCCGTCCAGGCCGCGTTTCAGCCAGATAATTTGGTCAACGTTGACGTAGTTTTTCACAGCTGCCTCGATTTCTTCCCGGCTAAGCTGCGGATTCCGGTTCTCGTTGAGCAAGCACTCCTCGGTCGTCAGCAATGTACCTTCCCCGTCCGTATGGATGGAGCCGCCCTCCAGCACCAACGGGGCGTCAAACCGCTTGACGTTCAAAGCTTCCAAAATTTGCGGTGCCACCGCATCGTCCAGATCCCACGGCGAATATTTGCCGCCCCATGCGTTAAAACGCCAGTTGACCCCGGCCAGTTCACCTTCCGGATTCACCAGAAACGTCGGGCCGTTGTCGCGCAGCCAGGCATCGTTATGCTCGATCGGCAGAAAAGCGATACGCTCTATGTTCGGATCCTGCCCAAAGCGGGCTTGCACCTTAGACAGATCGTCCGAATTCAC
This sequence comes from Paenibacillus sp. J14, assembly GCF_000518465.1. Classification (NCBI taxonomy): domain Bacteria; kingdom Bacillati; phylum Bacillota; class Bacilli; order Caryophanales; family Paenibacillaceae; genus Paenibacillus; species Paenibacillus sp. J14. The sequence goes on from NZ_KI912442.1 coordinate 125,456, forward strand.
CACCACGGTAATTGGTTCGAACTCGGCGATCGCTGTAATAAATTCGGCATATCCGTCGCATACCTCAGCATACCGGTCCGGATAAACCATCGATGCCTGCACCGGCCAGGAGATGAAAGTACGTTCATGCGGCGCCCATTCGGCCGGCATTCTATAGTTCAAATCTTTTGGATACATCGTTTCCTCCACTACCAAAGAATTTATCGTTTCAAGCTAGATCCGGGGCCATCCTTATCGCGGCTTCTCCACAAGTCCTCATGGATGCTTCTTCTCATGCTCTAACGCAGAGGAGAAACGCTATTGGACGTTTTTTCGCCATGTTCAATTTCTAACGATACTGTGGATCGCGATTTGCATCAAACTGCTTGATTTCGGCTCGAAAAATCCAAATTAAGCACGCTGAGCCGCGTTAACATGCAATCTCGGCGATTGGAGCCGACTTAAGCGCTGTTACAAGCGTTAGGCTTGCGGATTCCCCAAAATTCTAGCGCGATTCACCCAATTTACCATGATATCATATAACAAATTTTCCGCGCCTACAAATGGAAGTGTTCCCCGAGAAATCTAGGCCTGATTTTTGGCAACACCGCCTTGTCGTAACCCCCTATAACGCGGGCTTTCATCAACACATTAACGAGGCTAATGAATCAGCCTGATTTACGCCTCCCCGTGGCTTCGCCCTTGCCGATCTCCGAACTTGGCATAAGGTAGTCTAAAAGGAGAGGGTTCCATGTCATCTCGCAAGGACCAATTAATGGTCATCCTGAAAAAAGGCAAGCAACGTTTGATTGCCAAAACGCCCCTTCCAGGGGTGAGTCGGGTGATCGTCGTCGTGAACCGCCAGTACACCAACGCGCCGAGCACGACGCAGATCGCCAGCGGCGCAGGTCATAGCAGCGCCGCTGGCAGCAACGCGGCCATCCGTTCACCGTATGTGCGGCAGCAACAGAGCGTTGGCGCAGGCGGCAAAGCGTTTAATAAGGACGGCAAGGGCGGTCTGATGGGGGGGCGGTGGAGCAGCAGAAATCACCGCGATACGCGCGGCTTGCTCCAACGCGGCAAGGAGGTCGTGATCGTAGTGAACGACCAGGTGGTGAAGCTGCCCCGGGGCCAGCAAACTGCTGGCGCCACGCAAGTAGCCAGCGGCGGCGGACGATATAGCACGGGGGGCACCAACTCTGCCATCAGCAGCCCCGGGACACGTCAGCAGCACGCCGTTGGCGGCGGCAGCGGCAGCGTCGCTGCGAACAAGTACGGCCGCCGTCGCCATAAGAAACACAGTCATAAGCGCAGACGCTGATCTAAACGTTATTCTCCCAGGACCTCGATCGCCCGCTCCAAGCCGGTGACCAACTGGTCCAGCGTCATGCTGGGGGCGCCGGAGTGTCGATCTGCCTGTTCCGGCAGATAAGGCACATGGATGAACCCGCCGCGAATCGACTTGCCAGTAACGGCTAGGTGGTGCATCAACCCGTAAAAAAGGTGGTTGCACACAAAGGTCCCGGCGGAAAGCGATATCGACGCAGGAATGCCTTCATTCCGCAGGCGGTCGACCATGCGTTTGACCGGCAGCGTGGTCCAATAAGCCGCCGGGCCTTCCGGCACGACCGGCTCGTCTACCGGCTGGTTGCCGGCATTATCGGCGATATTGGCATCGTTTAAGTTGACGGCGATCCGCTCGAACGAGATTCCTTCGCGGCCGCCGGCTTGTCCCAACGCGATCACCACCGCGGGTTCGTGTTGCTGGACGGCGGCGAGCAGGCGCTCGGTGGATTGTCCGAACACCGTCGGCAGCTCCAACCCGACAATCTCAAAGGAGCCGATCACCCGGCCCTGCAGCCGGCGCATCGCTTCAACCGCCGGATTGATCGGTTCCCCGCCAAAGGGTTCAAAGCCGGTAAGCAATAATTTTTTCATGGGATCATCCCCTCCCTCTTGATAACTGTTGGTCGCTTACGTTATACTGCTAATCAAATCAAATCTCGGAATCATGCCTATGAAGAGCATCCAACTCGGAGGCGTTTTCGTCAAGGGGAACATCGTATTAAATGCATACACCTTTCCCCCTAAGCTTACCGGGTCCGCCCGTTATCGCGGACGAAAGGGGATTGAACCGGACCTGCCGGTTTGATCAATTTGGGTGGCACCGCGAGTCGATAAGCGCTCCTCGTCCCAATGGACGAAGGGCGCTTTTTGTATTTCTATCGAAAAAGGAGCGGATCACCCATGTTAGACATCAAATGGATTCGGGAGCATCAAGAACAAGTTCAAACCGTGGCGGAGGAAAAGGGCATCGCGTTGTCGGTTCCCGAGCTTTTGCGCTGGGATGACCAACGCCGGGCGTTGCTGCAGGAGACGGAACGGTTACGCCAGGAGCGCAACCGACTGACACCGCAGATTGAGGCACTGATTCGGGAGCAAGGGCCGGAGGCGGCTGACGCGTTGAAAAACGAGGTCAAGCAGTTGAATCGGCGGCTGAATGGGTTGGAGAAAGAGCGGGATGAAGCCGAACAAGAGTATCGACGCTTGATGTTGCTCGTCCCCAACCCCGTCTCGCCCGACACGCCAAAAGGTCGGTCGGATCTCGATAATGTGGAAGTGAAGCGGGTCGGCGAACCTCCAACATTTGAATTTACACCGCGGGATCACGTCGCTTTAGGCGAGCTCCACCGGATGATTGACATCCCGCGCGGAGTCAAAACGGCAGGCACGCGCAATTACTATCTGAGCGGCACGGGCGTCTTGCTCCACCGAGCGGTACAGCAGCTGGCGATGGATCTCCTCGCCGCGAAGGGCTTCACCCTGCTGGAGGTTCCGCTAATGGTGCGCGCGGAAGCGCTCGTGAATACCGGATTCTTCCCGCTGGGTGCGGATCAGACGTACCGGATGGCCGAAGACGATCGCTGGCTGGTTGGCACCGCCGAGGTCCCACTTGTCGCGTATTACGACCGCGAGATTGTCGACCTCACCCAGCCGATCAAGCTGGCAGCGGCCTCGTTATGCTTCCGCAGCGAAGTCGGCTCGGCCGGGCGAGATGTGCATGGCTTATACCGCGTGCACCAGTTCTCGAAGGTCGAGCAAGTGGTGCTCTGCGAGAACAGTCTGGAGCTGTCGGAGCAGCTGTTTCAGGAAATCACCCAGAACGCCGAGGAATTGCTTCAGCTGCTGGAGCTGCCTTACCGGGTGATGACAGTATGTACCGGCGACATGTCGCAAAAGACGTATAAGCAATACGACATCGAAACGTGGATGCCCAGCCGCAGCGCTTACGGGGAGACCCATTCGTCGTCGCAGCTGTTGGACTTTCAAGCCCGGCGTTCGAACATCCGCTTTAAGGACCGAGATGGTAAGCTGCAATACTGCTACACGTTGAATAACACCATGGTAGCCTCGCCGCGAATCCTGATCCCTCTGCTGGAAAATCATCAGGAAGAAGACGGCAGCATCCGGATTCCACAGGCGCTGCGCAAATATATGAACGGACTCGAACGCCTGACCCCATTGGACTTGCGGGAATAGGTAACATTTTCCACACAACCATTTAGCTTGGGTTTCGTCCAACTATATAAACCATCCAGAAGCTAGGTGATTTATGATGACGAAACCATTCAATACAGGTTCACGCAAACTCAGCTGGCTGCTGGCGGCCTCCCTCGTGCTGACCGCCCAAGCGGGAACTGGGGGCGCGGAGGCTGCGGGCAGCACGGCTTCAGAAGCCTTAACCGCCGGGACTGCTCTCTCGGCAAGCCAAACCGCCTCCGCCAGCGGTATCACCATTGAACTCGACGGGCGGCCGCTGCAGACTGAAGTGGCGCCCGTCCTGATGAATGGCAGTGTTCTGCTGCCGATTCGCGACGTTTTTGAAGCGCTGGGGGCCAAGCTGACTTGGGACAACAGCAGCAAGACCGTCACAGCCAAGCGAGACCAGATGACCTTGGTTTATCGCATCGGTGACCCTACCGCACAGCTGAACGGCCAAACCCTAACACTGCCGGTCCCCGGGCAGATTACAGACGGTTATGCATTAGTCCCCCTGCGGTTCGTCAGTGAAGCGCTCGGCAGCGAGGTGGCTTGGGACGGGGAGAGCCGTAGGGTGCGGATCACTTCGAAATTTACATACGAAACCACCGTCACCTGGGGCGTCAATCTGCGCAGTGAACCTGATGTGAGCAGCGCGACGGTCAGTGAGGAACTGCTTCCTGCCGGCAGCAAGCTGCATGTCGTGCGTGAGGCAAGTGCGCTCTGGCTGGAGGTACGCACTCCCGATGGCCGCTCCGGTTATGTATCCGCCAAGCCGAAATACACCAATTATCGCAGCGATACTTTGGCGGACAAGCAGGCTGACGAGTTGATCGCCTACGGCAAAACGTTTGAAGGCACACCCTACGAGTTTGGGGCGTCCCCTGACCAGACGAAGACGTTTGACTGTTCTTCTTTTGTGAAAAGGGTGTATGAGGATGTTCTCTCAATCGAACTGCCGCGGGTTTCTTACAACCAAGCCAAGGAGGGCACGGAAGTCAGTCTGGACGAGCTCCGTAAAGGGGATCTGCTGTTCTTCAGCGCGCGCGGGCTGGACATCGGCCACGTTGCCATCTACATCGGGGACAATCAAATTTTGCACACCTACTCGAAAGAGAAGGGCGTCCATATTGAGGCGTTTAACGGCCAATGGACCAAGCGGTTTGTGACCGCGCGGCGATTGTTCTAGGCGCTTGCCAGTTCCTATTCGAGTACATTCAGTTTTCCTCTGAATTTGCCGACATAATAAGTATAGATGTTGGCGAAGGAGGTGAATCCGTGCGGTTTTGCCGGCGACGTTCAAACGGATTGATAAAGCCGGAAAAAGTGCATGGGACGCAATGTGGAAATGGCTCAAAGGCTTGAAAGCAACTCCCGATCCTGCCCGCAGTGAAACCGCTGCGACAAGCCAGGCGGATGCGCTCCTGACGGATGATCTTCCCCCGCAACCCAAGGTCATCATCATTACCGGTACCAGCGGCTCCGGCCGCAAGAGCATCGCCAAGCAGCTAAGCGCTGATCTGGGCCTTCCTTATGTGCTGCCTTATACAACCCGTGCTATACGTGCGGGAGAACGGGACGGCGAGCACTACCGTTTTATTACGGAGGCCGACTTTCAGGCGATGCTGAGTAGGCAGGAATTCAGCGAAAGCGTCCGCCTGGAGCGAGGCAGCTACGGCATTGCGGAGCGCGATCTGAACGAAGCGCTGGAACAGTATGGTGCAGCGGTCGTCGTCGTGAATCATGAAGGCATGCAGACGCTGCGGAAACGATTTGGTCCGCAGGCGATTCGGATCTTCCTCTACGTGACGAAGGAGGACATCCGGCTGCGTGAGGAACGCGAAGGGGCGCCCGCCGAGGTCGTTGAGGAGTATTTACGGAACTACTCCGAGCAGGTGATTTACAAGAAGGAATCCGACTATTTGCTGCAAAACCTCGATCCCGCCGAGACGCTGGCGAAGATTAAGGCTTTTTTGCAGGACAAAATCTAAATGAAAACGGGTTGTCCCGGCCGAAATCGGCTGGGCGGCCCCTTTTTTATGCATGGAACCGAGTTGGGCGGATGCCCCAAATTAAAATAAACGGACACCTATGTGAGGCTAGAACAACTAAGCCGGTACTCCCCGTACCGGCACGTCCTCTTGGGCACTCGGGGACCATCTTGTCCTAGGCATCGGGTTAAGCGACCAAGCCGCAGAAAACCTGCAACGCTACCCAGAATGCCTAATCAATCTCCCCTCACACCTCCGCAACGGAACGACCTGCCCAGCCAGCGGAGCGCCGAGGCCGAAGTCATGGAGGAAGTTGTAGAGAAGCGGGCTTCAATGTCACTGAAGATCCCCGCCCTCAGCCTCCCAGCGCGCAACCTCCTCACGGACGCGTGGCGCAACCTCCGTGCCAAGAAGATCGATGGCCCGCATCACATCTTCATGCGGCATGGTGCCAAGCGGGCAATGCAGGAAGAAGCGGGTGATACCAACATTTTTGCGCAAGTAGATAATCTTATTGGCCACAGTTTCCGGGTCGCCCACGTACAGCGCACCTTCCAGGCTGCGGGCCGCATCGTAGGTGGCCCGGCTGTAATGGCCCCAACCACGTTCGCGCCCGATGATGTTCATCACCGCCTGCGTCGAAGGGAAGAACTTCTCTACAGCCACATCATTCCGATCGGCGACAAAGCCGTGCGAATGGGAAGCCACGGTAAGCTTCGAGACATCATGCCCGGCTTGGGCGGCAGCACGCTTGTAAATCTTCACGAGCGGCGCAAATTGAGTTGGCCGTCCGCCAATGATCGCCAGCACCAGCGGCAAGCCTAACACACCGGCGCGAATGACGGATTCGGTATTACCGCCGCTGCCGATCCAGACCGGAAGCGGATTTTGCACAGGACGCGGATAGACGCCTAGATTGTGGATCGCCGGACGGTGCTTGCCTTGCCAGGTGACTTTTTCCGACTCGCGCAGCTTAAGAAGCAGATCCAGCTTCTCTTCAAACAACTCCTCGTAATCGTTCAAATCGTAACCGAACAGTGGGAACGACTCAATAAAAGAACCCCGCCCGGCCATAATCTCCGCACGCCCGTTTGAGAGGCCGTCCAACGTCGCGAAGTCCTGGAACACGCGGACCGGATCATCGGAAGACAGCACGGTGACGGCGCTTGTCAACCGGATACGCTTCGTCTGCGGAGCAGCTGCTGCTAAAACCATCGCAGGCGAGGACGCCGCATAATCCTGGCGGTGATGCTCCCCAACGCCAAATACGTCCAATCCGACTTTGTCGGCCAGGACGATCTCCTCTACAACCTCGCGCAGCCGCTGCGCATGACTAATCGTTTCACCCGTGACCACATCCGGCGTCGTCTCCACAAACGTGCTGATCCCGATTTCCATATCTCGTTCCTCCGCTTCGTCTTCGCTAATTTACTATATTTTTGTATTTTACTATACTTTTCTCATTAGAGCAAAAAAACTGTTCATCTCGTCCCGCTAGTTGGCTGAGCTGTATTTGTAGAAGCCTTTAGGTGGGGAACGTGGGGGATGCCCTTCAAACACATCTTTGCATGATTATCCCTTTTGCTCCTCCTTTACACTATTATCCCTTTCATTCAGAAGTGGGTAATGAACTTTTCCCTAGCCTGATGCAAAGGGATAATCGTCAAGAGGTGTGAATCGTAGTAGTCCCCCTTGACCTAGAAATATAAAAAGAGAGAAATGTTGTAGGTTGGTCATACAACATTCCTCCCCTTTTAGCCAACGTAGGACCGGCAGTATGAAGGCGCTCCCCGTACCCTTTGCACCATTATCCCTTTCACTCAGAAGCGGAAGACGAATCCCCCCATCTCCTGATGCAACGGGATAATGGTTAAAAAGGATTAGAACGCATAGGTACTCTCAACCGAGGACATCCCTTCTCGCGCTGCTTTACACCATTATCCC
>NZ_KI912442.1:133018-164926 GCF_000518465.1 Paenibacillus sp. J14
ATTATCCCTTTCATTCAGAAGCGGGAGGCGAATCCCCTCCATCCCCTGATGCAACGGGATAATCGTCAAAAGGAGCGTAGCCGCCTATATTCTCCCAGGACCAATGCGACGCTGCAGCGCTTGCCATAACCATAACCCATCAGCTAAGCCGCAGCAGGCGGCCGATGTTCTCGCAGGTGCGCTGCACGTTGCGCGGCCCGGCGGCGAGCAGCTGCGGCAGGGCGGCGGCGCCGGGGGTGATGCCGAAGATCGCGTCGATCCCTTCGGCGTAGAGCGCGTCCGCGCCTTCACCGATCGTCCCTGCGATCGCGATCACGCGCTTGCCGGCGGCCTTGGCGATTCGGGCGACACCGTAGGGCACCTTCCCAAACTTCGTTTGGAAGTCGATGCCGCCCTCGCCGGTGAACACCACGTCCGCCGCCGCCACCTTCTCCCGCAGGCCGGTAAAGTCGAGCACAATCTCGACGCCCCTGCGCATTTCGGCCTGCGTAAAGAGCAACAGCCCGGCGCCCAGCCCGCCGGCTGCCCCAGCGCCCGGGACGTCACGCACGTCCCGGCCTAGCTGCCGCCGCGCCACCTCCGCGTAATGCGCGAGCGCGGCGTCCAGCTTCTCCGCCATTGCGGCGGTGGCGCCCTTCTGCGGCCCGAATACCCGGGACGCGCCACGATCGCCGCAGAGCGGGTTGTCGACGTCGCAGGCGACGATTAGGTGCGCCTGCTGTAAGCGGGGATCCAGCGCGGACACGTCGATCCGCGCCAGATCCCCGAGGCGGCCGCCGCCGCGCGCCAACAGCCGGCCCGCCGCGTCCAGGAAGCGCGCGCCCAGCGCTTCGGCCATGCCGGCGCCGCCGTCGTTCGTCGCGCTGCCGCCCAGGCCGACGATGATCCGGCGCACGCCTTGATCCAGGCAGGCGCGGATCAGCTCGCCGGTGCCGTACGTCGTAGTCTGCAGCGGGTTGCGCCGATCCGGCGGTACCAGGTGGAGCCCGCTGGCCGAGGCCATCTCAATGGCCGCTGTCTGCCCGTCGCCCAGAAGGCCGTACTGTGCTATGACCGGGTCCCCCAGCGGCCCCGTCACCTCCAGCGAGCACAGCCTGCCGCCGGTGGCATCGACCAAAGCTTGGACGGTCCCTTCCCCGCCGTCGGCCATCGGCACGTGGACGTAATGCGCATCGGGGAACGCTTGGCGCAGCCCTTTTTCCATGGCCTCACACACTTCCTTGGCGGTCATGCTCTCTTTAAACGAATCCGGCGCCAACACGAACGTAGGTTGACGTACGTTAGTCACTGGTGGTCCCTCGCCTATTCCTTCATGAACTTCGCAGCTGCTTCCATCGCCCCGACCACGCGGTCGCACCAGGCGTCGAATTCAGGATCAGCCACTTGCAGCTCTGGGTGCGCCAGAATATGCTCCACCGTCTGCCGGATCCCTTGATCTACCCGAACGGTAGCCGTAAAGCCGGGTACAAGCCGTTTCAGCTTGCTATTGTCAAAAACGACCGTATTGGCCTTGTCACCCAGCAGTCCGCCGCGGAAGTCGTACGGGCCGTTCTCCGCCAAAAATTCAGAAGCGACATGCACGGCGTTCAGCTTAACACCCAGCGCATCCGCAATAATTTCGTAAATTTGGTTCCAGGTCACGCTTTCGTCGGAGGTAATATGCACGGACTCTCCAATCGCATGAATGTTACCCATTAGTCCAATAAAGCCCTTGGCAAAATCACTGTTATGCGTTAACGTCCACAGCGACGAGCCGTCCCCATGAATTAAGACGGGCTTGTTCAACAGCATCCGTTGGGCCACTTGCCAGGATCCCTTGTTGCCATGGACACCTAGCGGGATCGAGCGCTCATCATAAGTGTGGCTTGGCCGCACGATGGTGATGGGGAAGCCGTTCTCGCGGTACTCCTTCATCAAATATTCCTCGCAGGCAATTTTGTTGCGGGAGTAGGCCCAATATGGATTGGACAGCGGCGTCCCTTCGGTAATTCTGTAATCCGACAAAGGAGTTTGATACGCCGAAGCCGAACTAATGAAGATAAACTGCTTCGTTTTCCCGGCAAACAAGCGCACATCGCATTCCAGCTGCGCCGGTTCAAACGCGATGAAATCCGCTACTACATCAAAGGTATACCCTTCAAGCTTCTTCGCCACCTCAGCTTCCTGATGAATATCAGCCTCAATGACATGTACACCCGGCGGCAAATCCTTATTCCGCGTCCCCCGGTTCAGCAGATACAGTTCCCAGGAGCTGTCCTCCGCCAATTGTCGGGTAATCGCCGAGCTGATTGTTCCCGTACCTCCAATAAATAGCGCTTTCAAAATAATCCCCTCCCAAGTCAAATTCACCCAATCCCCTTCATCGTACCACCTTGAACCGCAATTTCCAAATGTCCCCGGTCTTCCCCTTCCCTCGCTAGATAGATTGCCGAAATACATTGACACGGCTCCGTCAAAAATGATATCTTCAACCCTGCCCGCGATAACCGGGTTAGTTACTTGGTTGCTTTAGCTTCATTTCGAATTATCCGATAATAAGATTCATAGGTTGGATTGATCTACCCATTATTAAAGAAAAGAATGTGATGACGTTGAAGCCCCTATTTGCCCGTCTGCAAAATAACGCCTTCCTCGAAAAGCATCTGTCCGGCGAGTCCATGGATTATCGACAGATCTTTGCCTTGTATCTGCCGATTCTGATCGATCAGGCTTTTATCGTTGGCCTGAATCTGGTCAATACCGCCATGATCAGCTCGTCCGGCGTAGCCGCAGTCAGCGCGGTCAACATCGTGGACTCGCTGAATATCTTCCTGATCAGCGTGTTTGTTGCTGTCGCGACCGGGGGTACCGTGGTGGTCGCCCAATACAAAGGCAGCCGCAACGACCGTAACGTCTCCCGCGCCTCTGCAGCAACGGTTACTGCGGTGACCCTGCTCGCCGTTGGCATTGGGCTGCTGCTCATCGGCTTTCACAATCCGCTGCTCAAGCTGCTGTTCGGCGCTGCATCGGCCGATGTATTAGACAATGCTCGCGTCTATCTGATCGGCAGCAGCATCTCCTACGTCGGGCTGGCCGTGGTTCAAGCCGTCTGCTCCGCACTTCGGGGCATCGGCAAAACTCGGGCATCCCTTTCCCTATCCTTGATCATGAATCTGATGTACGTCCTTTTGAACCTCTTGTTGATTACGCTGCTGGACATGGGCGTCCTCGGAATGACGCTGGCGATCAATATCGCCCGGTTCGCCGGCGCGGCCTGTGCGCTATATTATTTGTTCAAAATGGAAGCCTCTCTTCACCTGCATCTCAGTGACCTGTTCCGCTTCCCGATTGAGATGCTGCGTAAAATTCTATTCATCGGCATCCCGTTCGCAGCCGAGCAGCTGTTCTTTAACGGCGGCAAGCTGCTGACCCAAGTGTTTATTGTCAGCCTGGGGACTTACGCGATTGCAACCAATGCCATTGGCGGCTCTCTGGCCGGGGTGTTCCAGATTCCCGCCGGCGCGCTCTCACTGACGATTGTCACCGTCGTTGGTCAATGTATCGGCAGCGGCAACGTAAGTGATGCGCGGAAGTTCATTAAGTCCTTCCTCTGGCTGGGGTCCGGGTCGCTGGCCTTAATTAGCTTGATTTTGCTGCCGCTGTTCCGACCGCTTGTGAGCATCTTCTCGCCGCCGTCTGATATCGTAAACGATATCTTCCTCGTGCTCCTGGTGAGCTCCATCGCCCAGGTTCCGCTCTGGTCGATCAGCTTCATTCTGCCATCTGCCTTGCGGGCGGCAGGTGATTCGCGCTTCACCTCGATCACCTCGATGCTGACGATGTGGTTATTCCGGGTCATTCTCGGCTATGTGCTTGGCATCACGCTGGGCTTCGGCATCCTCGGAGTTTGGGTGGCCATGTGCAGCGAATGGGGGGTACGCGGGGCCATCTTCCTCTGGCGCTTCCGCGGGAAGAAGTGGTACGCCCATAAACTCATCTAAATGTCCAGCCATATCTCAAAAAAAGGCCGCCCCATAATAGGGCGGCCTTTTAGCACGGGAGCTCAACTATTCGAATGAATCCGCCGCGCAAAGTCCACGAAGCGGAATTTGTCCGGCCGGTGCCGGGATTCCGTGTACTGAAACAAGCTGGCGTCCTCCAGATAGACATGGCTGCGGATCACGACCATGTTGTGGAAGCCTTCCAGATCAAGCTGCTGCTTGTCCTCGTCGCTAGGCTCCTCGATGACGATTTCTTTTTTGGCGAAACTAATCTTCAGCCCAAGCTCCTTCTCCAAATACTCGTAGATCGAGTTCTCGCAGATTTCCCGGGTTAAGGACGGCACGTACTTCGCGTTCAAATAATCCTTATCGAGCAGGACCTTCTCATCGTCAAACTCTCGGATACGTACAACCTTCCATACCTCATCCTTATTAGAGAGATTGAGCTGCTGCTTCACGTACGCATCCGGCTTCCCCCGGGACAGCTCATGGACTAGGGTGCGGGGCTTCTCGCCCATCTTGCCGGCCAACTCCTTAAAGCTCACCAGCCCGGATACGGGGAAATCGACCATGTTACTGCGAATGACAATGGAGCCTTTGCCCTGCACTTTCTGGATATACCCGTTCTGTGCCAGCAAGGTTAAGGCTTTGCGAATCGTTTCCCTCGACGTATGGTAACGCTCCTTCAGCTCATGCTCGGACGGGAGCAGCGATTGGGGTGCAATCTCCCCAGCTTCGATCTGCCGCACAATGTCGTTGTGAATCGCCAAATACTTGTTTATCATGCTTTACGACCCCAAACTTTGTTTACGTTCTATGAAGATAATATACCACAGATTCGTAGGGTCTTAGCCGAAGATGTTGAGGGTCCGCCGGGGAATCGGCGTAGTTGGACAACAGCAACCGACATTCGTACTCGTGCCAGCCGTCTCCGTCAGGCAGCTTAAATTCCGCCTCCTCCGCAAAAAAGTTGTTCACCACAATCAACTTCTCCGCTCCGCCGTCACGCACATAAGCAAATACCGCCGGGTCGTCTTCGGCCAGCAGTTCAAACCGCCCGGTCGTGATCACCTCATACTCTTTCCGCAGTCGGATTAACTTCTGATAATGATAAAAAATCGAGTCCGGATCCGCGACCGCCCGCTCCGCATTGATCTCCTTATAGTTGTCTGCTGGGCGAATCCACGGCGTACCGGTCGTAAACCCGGCGTTAGGCCCGTCATTCCATTGTACCGGTGTTCGGCCGTTGTCCCGCGATTTTTGCGCTAGAATCTCCAAAATATCGGACTCGGACATGCCGCGCTCCTTCAGAATGCGGTATATGTTCAGCGACTCCACATCGCGATAATCCTCGATCCGCTCGAAGCCCGGATTCGTCATTCCGAATTCTTCCCCTTGATAGATATAAGGGGTGCCTTGCAGCATGTGCATCGCGGTGGCCAGCATTTTCGCCGATTCCCGGTGATACTTCCCGTCATCCCCAAACCGTGATACCACACGGGGTTGATCGTGATTACACCAGAACAGCGCGTTCCACCCGCCGCCTTCGTACATTCCGGTCTGCCACTCCGCTAGAATCTGCTTCAACCGCAGGAAGTCGAGCTCGCCCTTCGCCCATTTCTCCCCGTTCGGATAATCCACCTTCAAATGATGGAAGCTGAAGGTCATGTCGAGTTCCTTCCGGTCCGGATGCGTATAGCGAACACAGTGCTCCAGCGAAGTGGATGACATTTCCCCGACGGTCATCATACCGTACCCGCTAAACACTTCGCGGTTCATCTCCTGCAGATACTCGTGGATTTTCGGGCCGTCGGTGTAATATTTCCGTCCGTCTCCGGGAGCCACCGACCCGTCATCGTCCAGAAACCGCTGGTCCTTGGAAAGCAGATTGATGACATCCAGCCGGAAGCCATCCACCCCTTTATCAAGCCAAAACTTCATCATCTGATAAATTTCTTGGCGCATCCGGGCATTCTCCCAGTTCAAATCCGCCTGGGTCACATCAAAGAGGTGAAGATAGTATTGCCCTGTGGTTTCGTCGTATTGCCAAGCGTTGCCGCCGAATTTGGACACCCAATTGTTTGGCGGTCCACCTTCCTTGCCCTCTCGCCAAATGTAATAATCCCGGTAAGGGTTGTCCTTGGATGACTTGGCCGCGACGAACCATGGATGCTCGGTTGACGTATGATTGACGACGATATCCATCAAAATCCGGAGACCACGCCGATGGGCTTCCTCCAGCAGTTGATCGAAATCCTCCATCGTGCCGTAGGGTTCAAAGATCTGATAATAGTTGCGAATATCATATCCGTTGTCTCGTTGCGGCGAGTCGTACACCGGCGTCAGCCAGATCACGTCCACGCCCAGCTCTGCAAGGTAATCCAGCTTGCGAATGATCCCTTGCAGATCGCCGACTCCATTGCCTGTCGTGTCGTTGAAGCTCTTGGGGTAGATCTGATACACGACCGCCTTCTTCCACCAAGGTTCCGTCATTTCCAACACCTTCCCTTTCCCACAAAAATCGCAAAGGAGGAACAAATCTGTTCCTCCGCCGGATGCTTAATTTTTCTTGAACGATACTTTGCCGATGTTAGCTTTCGCGAAAACCATCGTGAGGATAAACGGAATCACAACCGCTACGGCCATTGCCAAAGCGAAGGTCACCATATGCTGCGGCTGGATGGACAAGATGCCTGGCAATCCGCCAACGCCGATGGAATTAGCCATGACACCCGTGCCAACCGAGATCACAGCTGCCACCAGCGACCCGATCATCGCAGCGAGGAACGGGTATCCGTACTTCAAGTTAATCCCGAACATCGCCGGCTCCGTAACCCCGAGGTAACAAGAGATGGTTGCCGGGATGGAGACCTGCTTCTCCTCTTCATTTTTTCGATTGATAAAGATCATGGCCAGTACGGCCGAGCCTTGTGCGATATTCGAGAGCGCAATCATCGGCCACAGGTTCGTTCCGCCGAGCTCACTCATTAATTGCAAGTCAATCGCATTCGTCATGTGATGCAGCCCGGTGATGACCAGCGGCGCATACGCGAATCCGAAGATCGCGGCGAACAGCCAGCCGAACGAAGACGTCAGACCCGAGTAGACTACATTCGAGATAAACGAACCGATATGCCAGCCGATCGGCCCAAGCACCGTGTGGGCAAGCAGAACGGTAGGCACCAGTGCAAAGAACGGAACCACGATCATCGAGATCGATTGCGGCACGATTTTACGCAGCTTCAACTCCAGGAAGGATAACACCAGTCCCGCCAGGATCGCCGGAATGACCTGTGCCTGATAACCGATCATTTCTACCTTGGCAAACCCGAAGTCCCAAAATGGAATTTCCGTTGCACCAGCCACGCTATACGCGTTAAGCAGCTGAGGCGAGACAAGCGTGATCCCCAGCACAATGCCGAGAATCGGTGTAGCGCCCATCTTCCGTGCAACAGCCCAAGTAATGCCGACCGGGAGGAAGTGGAAGATCGCTTCACCAATCAGCCAAAGGAACGCATGGGTTCCGGCCCAGAATTGCGAGACTTCGACCAGGGTTTTCGTACCGCCGTCCAACATTTTGATGTCCCCGATAATATTCCGGAAGCCGAGGATCAGACCCCCGACCACAATAGCCGGGATCAGCGGGGTGAAAATATCTGCCAAATGCGCAATCATCCGCTGCAGGAAGTTCATGTTCTTCTTGGCAGCTTCCTTTGCTTCCTCCTTCGAGGTGTCGCTGACGCCGGCGATTTTGATGAACTCGTTATAGAATGATGCCACTTCGTTACCGATGATGACTTGAAACTGACCGGCTTGGGTAAACGTGCCTTTAACCAATTTGATGGCCTGGATCTGTTCGACATCTGCCTTCTTTGGATCAACTAACACGAATCTCATGCGGGTCGCACAGTGGGTGACAACCGAAATATTTTCGCGGCCGCCGACATGCTTCAGCAAATCGTTTGCCGGTTGAGTATAGTTACTCATGGATGGTTCCTCCTTCTTGAAGTCCTAGAAGATAATTTCATTTATTTTGCAGCAAACGACAGAACATGATGCCAATCGACCCTTATCCAACTTGTATATACATGTTTTTGTTTGCGTTTTCATTTTAACTTGTATATACAAAACCGTCAATCCCCATTTTTCGACAAAAAAAAGTGCCCCTTCATCAAAAAATGAGGGACACTTACTGAAGTAATTAGTGTGTTCTATGATGGCTTCAATCCTGGGATTAACCGATATAACCTTTAGCTTTCATGGCCTCGTACGCGGCTTTTTCATTCTCATCCTTAATCTGATATTCCAATGTTCCTTCGACAATTTTCGCGCAGCGCCCGCCAAACGGTTTCAGGGAATCCTTGATCTCTTTGAGATCCGGCGTTCCCTTCAAGGGATAATTGACTTTCATGTGTCGTCCACCTCCTAAGGTACAATTAGCAGACGCTGCCGCCCCATTGATATGACAAGCATCACAATGCCGACGTACCCCAGAAGATCGATATCATTGAGATGTTTCTAAAAAGAAAATGGCGAGCAGGAACGAAAGTCCCGCTTCGCCATCTTCTTTCTTCCTATTGACGCATGATGGAGAACGAGATCACCCCTAACGTCCGCGGTGCTTCTCCTTCGCCTTCCGAACTTTTAGCTCTCGAATCCGCTCCTTCTCTGCCTCCCGTTGTTCCCGGGATTGGAGCTTGCGGATCCGCTTGCGCTGCTCGTACTCCAGCCGGATCGCCTCCTGGGCAAAGGTGGAGGCCCCTCTTCGGTTCAGTTCTGCAGCAGCTTGCCGGGCCAACCGCTTGGGGCTGACCCGTTTCACCTCGCTGGGCTTAACGGCAACCTCCTGGGTTAGTCGTTCCAGCAAAGCGTCCAGCCGACAGCGAATAAACTCGAGAATTTCCTCATCCTTCGGCTCTTTCCCGAAAATGTAGCGCGCGGCTTTCAGCTTGCCCTGTTCCTGCACCTCGATGACACCGATCCAAAACTGGCCATCATGATAAACCGTCAATTTCATTGCACAATCCCCCTCTAATCAATCGGAACGACGGACATCCCGAGGGGGGAAGGTTACTGACACGGCCCTAAAGCTCCGTGCGTCTGGACTACCAACCAGACTGTGTTTTTACGTTCCAAATTCTAATTATACGAGGCCTAACCTGCACCGACAATCATGCAAAAAACCCCCGCGCCATATCATTTAGGTACAGGGGTTTCAAAATCGAAGTCGGAATAAATCTTAACGCAGTGTCTTCAACGCACCGCTCCAAGCAAGCACTTGGTCCAGCATGTCGTTCAAGTTCTTCAAGTGCATGTCAGCAGGCTTGAAAACAGTGTAATTCTCGAAATCGGTGAACAGCGACAGGGCTACATGTGCACGCACGTCTGCAATCAGCAGCTCGCCCAAAATGCCGCGCAGATGTTCAGCTGCACGCGCGCCGCCAACGGAACCATAGCTGACGATCCCGGCTGCTTTGTTGTTCCATGCTTCACGCGCATAGTCCAGCGCATTCTTCAGGGCACCTGTAATACTGTGGTTATATTCTTGCACGATGAATACGAAACCGTCCAAGCCGTTCAACTTGCTATTCCAAGCCGCGGCTTGCTCGCTGGCATCCGCTTCGCCGAGCAACGGCAATTTGAAATCTGCAATGTCAACGATTTCATAATTGGCGTCACCGCGAGCATCCGCATGCTTCTTCACCCATTCTCCGACCTGCGGGCTCACGCGCCCATCGCGGGTACTTCCCAGGATAATCCCGATGTTCAATTTAGACATGGTTCTATTCCTCCTTGATTGGTTTTATGGTTTCGTTAATCCACCTGACATTTTGCCCCAGAAACAATGCTGTCACACCACCAGGCATGATTCCGAACTTCTCCAATATCCTTAATTTGGATTAATCAAACTTGAGTTAATGATATCCGCCACAATTCCTTTTGTCAAGCAACTTACAAAAAGTGTGCATTGTGATTTTACTTAATACACGTCCCCGGTATTCTCATCATTATCCTTCTTCTGTCCGAACCCCACCTTGCTGCTTCAATGCAGCGGTTCGGATGCGGTACAAGGAATAACCAAATAATGCTCCACCCGTATTGAGGATGAGATCATCCACATCAAATTGACCAATCGCCAGCAGAAGCTGAGCGCATTCCAAGCTGAAACTCGCTGCAAATGCGTAAACCAAGGTCACGATCCAAGTGATGTCTTTGTGGCGGAATACCAGTCCTAGAAGTATCCCAAACGGCATAAAAATCAGCACATTGCCAAACAGGTTGATCATCTCATGCGCCGTCATCCCCTTTAGGCTTCGCGTAATTTCCCGCAAAGGAACGAGATTGCCTGCCTGCAATCGTTGACCTAGAAAGTCAGGGGAATGCAAATTCGATAGCAATCGTCCCCAAAGCCAGGCCGGCTCCATAGGATGAAACTTCAACAAAATGATTTTTACTAAAAGGCATATATACAAGGCGAACAGCACACGAATGCTCACGTCCTTCCGCCAGCGTTGTGCTCCCATGGGCTCCATCAGATCCCTCACTTTCATGATATCCAGACTCGGGCTCACTGCCGAACTACTCGCGAACGGTGACGATAACGCCGTCCATATTATTGCCGGAAATCTCATAACTGCCCTGCGCCGGCACCTCAATGGTCCGATCTTTGGATACCGGATAGTAGAAGACGTGATACTTCTGGCCTTGTACTGTGATGCTCACCGACTGTTGCTCCTTCAGATAATCCAAGTATTGCTCCAGCACAAACCCGTTTTCGTGAATGATGGCGCTATGCGGCAGACCCACGTACCGGAAGTGCCAAGGCTCGAACTGAATGCCTGTGATCGCCGTTTTGTCGTCCGGGTATCGCAAAATAAATCCATATTTCCATGCATTCTCCTTCAACCACCGGCCTTCCGGGGCGACATTCATCTCCGCTTGGGA
The DNA here is from genome assembly GCF_000518465.1 of Paenibacillus sp. J14. Lineage (NCBI taxonomy): Bacteria > Bacillati > Bacillota > Bacilli > Caryophanales > Paenibacillaceae > Paenibacillus > Paenibacillus sp. J14. Next base: position 143,944 of record NZ_KI912442.1, read on the forward strand.
CGACCCGATGTCCAGCGACAGCCCCAGGTTATGCTCGCTGTATCCGGCCGGCAATGCCAGCTTGGAACCCATTTGGCGGTACAGCTCGTCCTGCTTCTCTTCGTCCCGGTACCCGCTGCTGATCAGGAAATGGTTGATTCCTTCCTCCCCGGCGGCCTTCACCATCGTTGCAAAACGTTCCGCCATGCGCGGCGACAACAGGACTTGGTTATCTAACACGCCAAATCCGTCGATGAACTCAGGATTCTTGATCAGGCTCACCGCTTCTTTCTCAGGATGTAGCCCCTTGGGAACGGGATGGTCCTTGTTCACCAGCAGCAGATCACCCTGATATATCATCTCCTTGGTGACATCAATCGTCATGCTCTTTGCACCCTGCGATGAATCGGAAGCAGGATCATTAATGGGCTCAACGTCCTCTACACGCGGTCTTGAATCTGAGTCCTCCGGCGTCCGCACGATTTCGGCCTTAAATTTAGAAACCCCGTATCCCAGCAGCACCAGGATCATTAGGCAGATAATCCACTTTTTCACGTCAATTTCCCCCTAGCTTTTCTTCCCCTTTAAGATACCTTTTATAAATTAAGAAGAATGGGAGGAAAAAATAAAGTTTTTCTTAAATTTGATGAGGGAGACGCATGGAATACCAAACAGACAACGCAAAAAAAGCGCAAGCGCGAGGGGGATCCCATCACACTTACGCTTCTTGCTTTTTCCTCCGCCGCTTTCGCTTACGCTCCGGCAGGCAGCTTCACCTGCACGCGATAAGTCTTGCCCGGCTGCACATTCCGCAGCACACCTTCCGGCAGCAGCTCGCCATCCGCGTAAACTGTTGTCTCCGCTACTGCTGCGTCCCGCCGAATTTCAACATGCAGTGTGGCTCCACGGAATTCGCGTGTAATCGCTGCCTCGTTCCAATGGGACGGAAGCTGCGGATTCACGCGGATGCCGTCTTTCGTGCCCTGCACGCCAAACAGCCCGTCGATCAAGCAGCGGTACACCCACGGCACCGTGCCCGTGTTGAACAGATGGCTGGAGCGCCCTGCCGTCCGTGGGAATTGCCGATAAGCTCCCCGGTAATAGTTCGGGATGAATACCGGCAGTTGCCCCCGTTGCACGATGTCCTCAAGATCCGGGCCGGGCAGCATTTTGCGCAGCAGCCGGAACGCATCGTCCTGCTCACCCACCGTATATAACGCGTAGATATAGAAGGCGGCGGCATGATTGTACACCGCACCGTTCTCTGCGGACCCCGGGTGCTTCTGCGTCACCCGGCCGACATCCTCGCGCATCTTCGTGTAGGAAGGTGCGAGCTTCTCCACGCCGTATGGCGTCTCTAACTGCTCGCGAACTGCGCGCATCAGCTTCTCGCGTTTATCGGCATCGGCCGCGCCGCTTAGCATCGACCAACCCTGCGGGTTGATAAAGATCCGGCCTTCTTCATCGGTACTAATCCCAAACACGACGTTATCGTCAGTGATGCCCCGCGCATACCAATTGCCGTCCCACAGGTAGCGGTTTACTACTTCGTTGGTCTCCTTCGCCGCCGCACGGTAATCCCGGGCAACCTCAGGCCGTCCGCTGTTCTCGCAAATGCCGGCCCAAACCTGGAACGCATACGCCGTGGCGATCGTCAGCCATCCGGATACCCCTTTCCCTTTGTAGCCAACCATATTCATCGGGTCGCACCAGTCGCCTTGATTGATGTAGTTCAGCCCCCGCTCGTCGCGGTCGTTCATCAGCCAACGCATCGCTTTATCAACATGGAGATATACAGGTTCGGCTTCTTCACTGTCGGCATAGGCCACCTTTTCCTCCAAAATTGAGTAGTCACCCGTTTCATCCAAATACGTGCTCAGGCAGATAGGCAGCCAGACACAGTGGTCCGTATGCGGCACCTGGTTGATATATTTCAATTCCGCGTCTGGATGCAACACGATCCCGTCCGGCATGGCGCCGTTTGCCTTCTGCTGACTCAGCGCCGTTAAGAACGAGGCCCGCGCGATCTTCGGCTTGATATAACTCATGCCCATATGATCCTGCAAATAGTTTCGGGTTTGCGGGTCAGTGGTCAGGCGGTTCGTCTGGCCATGATAATAAATTTGCCGCGGCAACCAGCGATTGACGAACAGATCGAGGTCCTTGTCAGGAGTGGAGATCGTCAGGCAACCTCGACCTTCCCGGATGTACTGGTCGTATTCACGTTCAGCAGCCACAAATCCATCCTCACCCGATGCACCATCAGCCTTGCCAAAATACGTCTCCCGAATTTGTGCAATCTCCTGCTCATCGCGGGCTGGACCGAACAGGAAGCGGTATTCCCGCGTTTCTCCTGCCGCCAGTTCCATCCGGTATTGCATGACCGCTGCCGGCGTCTCGTACCGCGCATCTCCCTTCGATAGCTCCGCTTGCTCCAACGCGGACGGACGCGTGATCCCGCCTTCTCCTTCGAACGCCTCCTGGTTCACTTCCCAAGACACCGGGGTGTGTTCGGCAATCAGGAACGTTTTATCACGGAAAAACTTAATCTTGTCGTAATCCTGGTACTTCTGATACGGCGTCACTGAAGAGCAGACGATCGCCCGCAGGTCCTCATGGTATTGGCCGGATTGGTTCATCCAAGACATATAACCAACGGTAAAGTACGGGTAGATGCTCAGCTTCCGCGCCCGCTGCGATACGTTCGTCACCTTCACCCGCCAGAGCTCCAGCGGGTCCTTCTTCGGCAAGCTAAGGGTCATCTCAATCAACACGCCCTGATGCTCGACCTTCCAGACAATCCGGCTCTGTCCCAAGGCAAAAGAATAGCTGTCGGTCTTAACCCGCATCGGTTCATACGGCGCCGAAAACAGACTTTGATCCTCCTCGTCCTTCACATACACGAAACGGCCCGGATGATGTGCATAGTAAGGTTGTTCCGGCTGCATAAACGTCTTCGCTTCCAGATTTGGGGCATGCGAATACTTAGCCGGCTCCGGCTGCATAAATTGGGCAACGGCATATCCCCGGCAGTTCATATGAATCATCATCGTTTCGTTCCATAAGAATCCTGACGCTTTAGGCAGGAGCGTAGGGCTTAGCAACTCGTAGAATTCCTGGTCCTCCGTAGCTCTGAACATGATTCAACCTCTTTTCCGCGTAATCTTGTCTACTTGTCTACAACTATGTACATTATACATCGGAAAGCCCTTTTATGAAGCGTTTTCTTCTATAAACTTGCACAAAAAAAAGAGCCAATTTCCGCAAAATACGAAATTGACTCGAATCGCCGCATATCGGCACAGGCCTGATCAGATAAACAGAAACGGAATCAGGAACAGCAAAGCGATCGCCGCCCAATCAAACGCATAGGCGCCATAAGGAGGATAGTACGGATAGCCGCCTCCTGGATATCCCCCGTAATACGGATACCCCGGCCCATACCCATACGCCTTCGTTAGTGCCTGCTCCTTGGTGTGGGGAACCGCTTTAGTTGACGCTTTAGGGTTGCCTTTGGATTTGGATTTCAGCTGCTGGAGCTGCTTCTTGGCTTTAGCGGGTTGGGTAGAGAGAACGTTGGCTCCCGAAGCATATCCTCCGTTCAGCTGAATGCCCTTTTCGTTCACATCGGTAATCGTACCAATGTAATAGCGGCCGTCCCGAAGTACCGCGCATACGGTTTTGCCGATATGCGGCTTGCAGGTATCTACGCTAAGCGGATAGATCTGTTGCATAGACTCGTGCCTCCCCTCTCGAATGCTCATTTATCCTATTCATCCCCCGGGTATTTGTACAGGGCGAATGTCCCGCTAATGAAAACAAATCTTCAAAACCGAGGCCACTCCCAAGGTGAACGCCTATCTTAATCGCGCTGGAGGCGCCGCGGCATATTCTGCTGTTGAGAGAAGTCGGGAAGTTGATAAAGGAGGGGCAGCTATAGGATGAACTACCACGAAATCATCGCCGCCGTGGGGGAAGGCTCGGCACATCCAGGGGGATTTAAGGGAACCCTTGATTTTATGGAGTTTATTGGCATAACACCTGGATTGCGCGTGCTGGAGGTAGGTTGCGGAACGGGCAGAACAGCCTGCCTGTTTGCCCAGATGGGAGCACAGGTCACGGCGATGGATCAAAGTATCGTAATGCTGGAGAAAGCCGAGCAACGAGCCCAGCAGCAGCAACTGCAAATCGAATGGATTCAAGGCAATATCACCGCCATCCCGCTGCGCTCGGACACCTATGATGCGGTCATCGCCGAGTCCGTTACGGTGTTCGCTGCTGATCCGGTGAAGGCGTTCCGTGAATATCATCGCGTCCTGCGCAAGGGTGGGCACGTGTGGGACCGCGAGCTGTTTCAGACCCAGCCTCACCCTGCGTTGGAGAGGGAAATGCGCGAGCTGTACGGCAATCTGCGTTTGCCTGACGCTGCCGCCTGGATGCGGATGCTTCGGGATGCCGGTTTTCAGGAGGTTCGGCAGTGGGGACCAGAACCCGATGCGGCCCCAAATGGACGACAGAACGAGAAAGGGAGCGGAGGCGGAGCGATAGCCTTCGATTGGCAGAACGCTTGGGACCCGCACCGGGTCATTGACCTGGAGGCGCTGCAGGATCCCGCCGTGGGTACCTTTTTCAGAGAAAATGAAGCTTTCCTGCAACGTTACCGGAACCATTTATCCTATGGCGTGTTTCTAGCCCAGAAAGCCGGGTGAACGGAAAACTTCGGGTTTGTCCCCATTCCCCGCTGGGAACAATGAGTAGCATCTTTTATTGAGTGTTCACAGGCTGCTTAGGAGGATCAGTGGGGAGATGGGCTCTAAAATATCCGGCTATCAACTATTCACCATAACCTTTATCTTTCAGTTAGGCACGACGATCATCTTTGGCTTCGGCGGCCCAGCCGGTCGGGATGCCTGGTTGGCCTCACTGATCTCCATCGGGCTCGGCCTCCTCGTGGTGGGGATGTTTACAACCTTAAGGTACCTGAATCCAGGATTAACCTTCGTCGAATGGTTTCCGACACTACTAGGCCGCTGGCTGGGTACCCCGATCGCGTTCTTGTACCCGCTCCTGCAAGTATATCTATTGGGGCGAGGTTTCGCGGATATGAGAGACCTGGTTTCGACGGCGATCTTACAAGGAACCCCTCTGTTTGTAATCACGGGCGTATTCGCCGTGATCATCGCCTATTGCTGTTATGGTGGAATCGAAATTGCCGCACGAATGGGGGAAATCATTTTTCCTGTCGTCGTCCTTATGTTTCTGATCGAAACCGTCCTGCTCATGGGCTCGGGCGTATTACATCCCCATCATATTCAACCGATATTGGACAATGGATGGCAGCCGATTTGGAATGCGGTCTTCCCCAACGGGATTACGCAAGGCTACGGGGAAAGCCTGGCTCTTGCGATGTTCTGGCCGCATGTGAAGGACCAGGGGAACATCACGAAAATTACGCTCTTAGCCACATGTTTATCCGGGATTATGATCACCTGTTTTGATATCCTGGCGATTCTCGTCTTCAGCGATTTGTATTCACGCTTTCTCTACCCGTTATATACTTTGCTCGGCGTAATCAGCGTCGGGAATTTCGTGGAGAACCTGCAGATGTTTGGGGTGCTTTACTTTTTTGCCACGGCTTTGTTGAAATGCCTGCTGATTCTGCTTGCGGCACTTCACGGCTTCCAGAAGCTGACGGGAATGAAGAACTACCGCCCGTTGATTATCCCGGCCGTCCTGATTGCCTTCATTCTAGGGCTGACCATGTCCCAAAATATCACCGAGCATATCTATTTTCATCATTTTCATATCCTGGTCCCGTATATTTATATTCCGATGCTCTTAGTTCTGCCGGCGTTCCTGCTCGTCATCGCGGGGGTTCGAAGCCTGCTTCGGAAGAAATGAACAGGAGCCCCTTATTTCTTGATGTCCTGTTCCTTCAGATGCAGCGGCGGCCCGGTAACGCCAATTTTTCGAATTTTTAAATCAGCCTTCACCGAAATTTCGGCTTTCCGGAATTCTCGGCTCCAATCATTCTTTAAGGATCGCCAGCGGGAAGGATATTTTCGGTGAATGACCTCGCCAAACCCAAATGCGTCAACGCCGAACTTCTCCTGCACTTTGGTAATCGTCTGATATACGCTCTTTTCTACCTGCTTGTCCAAAGCTTCCTTGGCAAGCGCGATATGATGCATTCGCGTGAGATCGAGGCTCGTATTATTTTCGCGGATCATCCCTTGTCCGCTGAGTCGAACCTGAATCTTGATTTTGTCGCCTTCAAAGATCGGATGAATCTTGCTGCCCAAATTGATCAAATCCAAGCTGATCTCTCCCTCTTCCTGCGGTATATGGGCAGTCACCACCGCCTTGTGTAACTGTCCCTTCACCCATCGAAGCCATCTGCCATCGCGGACATCAATAAACCCTTGCAATTGCAGGTCATCGTTGAAAATCCCGATCCCCGCTATCCGAAAACCGGGCTGACCGGAGGCGCCATTTGCCTCTTCTCCCTGGGCCGCTTCCCCCATCCCGATCGCAATGACCGGCAAGGCCGCACAATTCCCGTATCGGGTCGCAGCGATCATCAGATTCAACAGGCTCATTTCCTTAAGCCCTCCAATCTGATCGTATTCTTTCAGCGCCCCGATTCCAGGAATGTCCTCCAGGGGATAAGCCACATTCAAAAAATCCCTGGCCGTTCCCCCTCTGACGATAAAAACATCGGTGCGCAGCTTGAGGTTCGGATCACGGCTATACGTATCCAGCACATGACCTAATCCCCTTCGGGCCAGTTCCTCTCCAATCACGATAATCCGCCGATGGGCGCGATAAACTTGTCGAGACAGCTTCGTCTGCATTTGTTGCACGGCATCCAATGTGTCTTTTCCGCTCCCGCTCACCACAAAATACGGTTTTTCACGCCCGTTGCCTCCACCACCGCTACTTCCCATTGCACTGCCGATTCGAAAAGGGAGGATCACCTGGGCGCTAATCATGACCCCATCGTCTTTTGCTGCATCCATCCCCCAAGCGAGCTCCAGGGCCAACTCATTTACTTCTGCGCTATCCCAGCACCCCGCTGTCAGCGATAGCATAGGCAAAGCAATCAGGCCCATTACAATTCTTCGGATCCGGTTCATCCCATCCCCCCTCCTCGTTTAGGACCTGGCCGACGCCCTCCCGACATCCGCCGGCTATTTCCTCCATTGGTGAGTACTGGGCGGCGATACATGCTCCACCTAGGAGCGCGAACCCACACATCTTTGAGGTTCTCGAAGTTACTCGGAGACACCGGTTCCAAGTAGGGAACTCCAAATGAGCGAAGACCCAGAAGATGAATGAGGATGAGGAAAATCCCTGCAATGACGCCATACAAGCCCAAAATTCCGGCTAAGATCAGCATGGGAAAACGCAACAGACGGAATGCCGTCCCTAAATTGTACCGGGGGATGGCAAATGAAGAAATCCCAGTCGTTGCGACAATAATAACCACCGAAGCCGATACGATGCCGGCCTGAACAGCAGCTTGTCCGATGACAAGCGCACCTACGATGCTGATTGCCGAACCGATCGGTTTAGGCAAGCGGATGCCCGCTTCGCGAAGGCCCTCGAACATAAACTCCATCAGCAGCGTCTCAATCACCGTCGGAAACGGAACCCCTTCTCTAGCCGCCGCGATGCTAATTAATAGATTCGTTGGGATCAGCTGCTGATGATAGGTCGTCAGAGCAACAAACAGCGACGGAAGCAGCAAGGACACATTCAACAAGGCAAAGCGAATCCAACGAAGGCCCGTCGTATAGATCGTGCGCTCATAATAATCCTCCACCGCTTGCAGCCCCGACCAGAAAGTCATGGGGGCAATCAGGACAAATGGCGTATTGTCGACGAGAATGGCAACTTTCCCTTCTAACAGGCTGGAGCAGACAACATCAGGCCGCTCTGTATTTTGAATCTGGGGAAAAGGCGACCAAGGCACATCCTCAATAAATTCTTCGATGTACCCCGATTCCAACACTCCGTCAATCTCAATCTGCCGGAGACGGCGACGGACCTCCTCCAATACGGATTCCTTAGCAATCCCGTCCATATACGCGATAACGATATCTGTTTTAGTCAGCTCGCCAAGGGTTAGCGACTCTATCTTCAACTTCTCGCTGCGGATTCGTCTGCGGATCAAACTGGTATTCGTCCGCACATCCTCGGTAAATCCATCCCGCGGACCCCGCACAGACAGCTCGACACTAGGCTCCTCAATCGTTCGCTTCTCCGTGCCTTGGAACCCAGCGAGCACGGCCTGATTCTCCCCATCGACCAGCAGAGCAGCATTCCCCTTCAGCACCCCTTCCACAAGATCGCTGAGCTTCTGCACTCGCTTGACCTCAGCAACAGCACCCAGCCGTACTTCCAATAATGCCCCCAGTGATACGTTCTGCTGGCCCCCGCTCTCCGGCTGCATCTCAGCCTGCAGCGGCTGCATGATGGCTTGATCCAATGGATCCTTGTCGACGAGTCCATCGATGTAGACCAACAGCACCCGGGATTGGCCGGGCACCGATATCGTAAGAAACCTCAAATCCGAACTGTTGAAGATGTGTTTGAGCCGCTGCTCATTGACCTCCAGCACGGGATTCAGCGCGCCCGTCAGATCATTTGGTGCCGGGGTGTTGGGCATAGCCGAGTTGGGCAATTTTCTCGGAACCTCTTTATGCTTCGATCGATACCGGAATGGAATCTTCATCTCTTTCGTCCCTTACTTATGATGAAGTTAGTATTCCGGTTGTGAAGCGGATCATTCGTGTTATGATGGGCATGCAAAAAAGAAGCTAGCCCATAGGTTATACGTACCTAACGAAGCTAGCTTTGGATAAGTAGGACTATTGCGGAGAAGCCACGCTCTCTTGCGAGGCATGGCCTCTTGTTTTCAAGAAAACGTTCAGCCGCTCGGAGAAGAGCCACATCGCTGCTGCCGACAGCACGATGTACACCGGGAATACGCCAATCGTGGAATGTGAAGCCAGGAACCCAAGCAACGGCGGCATAAACGTGCTGCCGGTGTATGCCATGGCCATCTGATAGCCCATGATCTTCTGAGATTGCTTCTTGCCGAAGCGAACCGGCGTTTCATGCAGCATACATGGAAAGATCGGAGCAAGGCCAAGGCCGATGATCAGTAAGCCGACCAGAGACAGAGCCGCGGGGAGCGGCAGCACCAGCACAACGGCGCCGAACAAAGCGATAATCTGGCCTGCGCGGATCATCACACGGTTACTTAATTTAAACGTGACGAACCCGGCAATGAAGCGGCCCACCGTAATCCCGGCAAAATACAACGAAACCCAGCTCGCTGCCGTCGCCGCATCCACTCCTTTGATGCCAACGAGATAGCTGCTGCCCCATAAGCCGACCGTAGACTCCACCCCGCAATAGAACAGAAACGATGCGAGGGCCAGCTTGACGCCGGGAATCCGCAGCGGCTTCACCGGGCGTTCGTCCGGCTGCTCGGCTTCCATCTCACGCAACTCTTCCTTCCGTGAATCGCCGGCGATCCGGGCCACACGATCCCAGAGCGGCAAGGAGAAGAGCAAAATCACCACCAGCGCGAATTGAATCATCGACACGGTCAAATAACCGCTGCGCCAGTGCCCGCTGCCGGAGATAAACCCGGCCATGATGACCGGCCCCAGCGTTGCGCCAACGCCCCAGAAGCAGTGCAGCCAGCTCATATGATGCGCTTTGTAGTGCGCAGCCACATAGTTGTTGAGCCCGGAGTCCACCGCCCCAGCGCCCAGCCCCAGCGGAATCGCAAAGACGCCAAACCAGAACACCGACGGTGCCGCCGAATAACCGAGCAAGGCCGCCGCCGTCATCAGGCAGCTGACCAGAGTCACCTTGCCTGTGCCGAACCGGCCCAGCAACGAGCCGCTGGCCAAGCTGGATACAATCGTGCCGGCGGCGACGATCATATATAAGACGCCGGCAGTCCCCAGCGGAGCGCCGAACTCGCCGCGAATGATCGGCCAGGCCGAGCCGAGCAGCGAGTCAGGCAGCCCCAAGCTGATAAAAGCTAAATAAATGATCAATAGAAAGAATGTTGCCATCTGTTTGGATCTCCTTCTCCTATCCACGGGTTGATATCATCAGATGAAGTCCCAACTGCTGCAAGCCGGTCAAATAATCCCGCCGCCAGTCGCTCATCATCAGCCGGGGCAGATGCTCGGCCGGCACGTATTGCGCGCTTTGCACTTTGATTTCGTTCAACAAAGAGACACTCACCTCATCATGGCAGAACACCACAGTATGCGGATTGATCAGCGCTGTACAGGCCGCGACCAACCGGCTGACGGCATCCACTCCCTCGGGCCCCGCTCCAGCTCTGCCGGGGCCAAGATTTCGTCCCGCCTGCAGCGCCTGCCCGAAGTTCCGTTCCTCGTATTGCGGGACATAATAGACCTCGCCGGAGAAGAATGAATGCCCCCTCACAACGTCACCGTTGATCAAGATCCCGGCCCCGGGGCCATTTTGGCCGAAATAGAGGTAGACCAGCGACGGGTTGTCGCGCGGATCTATGCTGTGGTAATACCCCCACACCGCCGCATTCATATCGTTCTCCACAACGACAGGGAGACCAAAACGCGCTTCCAGGGTGCTCTTCAGATCGAAGTTCTGGAATGCCTCATAAGCAGGAATATGAATAATCCGGCCTTGATTGACCGCTCCGGGTACGCCAATCGCCAGCGACTGAATCTTCGGGAACCGGTCGATCAGTTCGCCGATCAACTCCGCCAGGCTGTCCCCGGGATCCGCCAGCAGACTTGGCCTGCGACCTTTTTCTTTCACTTCGCCATGACAATTAAAGACCGTGTAATTCGTCTCCTCCCGCTCCAGAAACACCGCCAGACCCAGCATATACTCTGGATTATAGGCGTAACGCTCTGCTCGCCGGCCGCCGCTGGAATCGTCTATCCCGATGGTCGCAATCTCTCCGGCCTCCTTCATTTCAGCCAGAAACTTGCTGATCGTCGGAAAGCTGACGTCCAGCTTCCCGCTCAGTTCCGCCTTCGTCGCGCTGCCCATCGCCAGCAGTGCCGAGCGGATGCCGCTGCGGATCACCTGCTTCATCTCTTTCGGCGTGGCTGGCATTTCGTTCATTGAGGTACCTCCACTACTTTTTAAACATCTTTAATAAGTTAACGACAGCGTATCATATTCACACGAGAAGGGGAAGAGGGAGTCTAAAAAAATTCCGCAGTTTACGGCTCGTATTCGCTGAGCTTCCCTTCATAGATGAGCTGAAGCCGATCGCACTTCCGGAAATCGTCCGGCGTCACCAGCGCAGGCAGCTTATTCCACAGTTTAATCCCCGAGCGCTCCAGAATCTCCGCCACGAATTGCGAGCAAAAATAAGAGTTGCTGAACTCAATCGGCTCCTTCAAAGCGATGCCGATGACGCCAAGAATGTTGTACAGGAACTTTTGGCGCTTGCGAATAAACAGTTGAAGCACGCGCTCCATTTTCTCCACCTCACGCGGGGTCACCTTTAACTCATAAATGACGCAGGTCGTGTTCGGGTACTTACTGAACGTACCGGTCTTGATATCCTCTTTGACAAATCCGCCGTTCAGCGGGTTATTCGGATGCTTCCGCCCAAAGCTGTACAACTCTGACAACTCTCGATTGAACGAGATCGAGGCGTGATTGTAAGGCGCCCTTGTGTATCCCTTGATCATTTTGGTGAAGAGTGTTCCTGTATTCGTAAGTAAAATATATACCGAGCGTTCCGCGGCCATGGATGAAATTCCCCTTCTCCCATGTAGACTATATCTAGACTATTCCTCCATAATAACATATGATTCCTTTGGTGGAATCTACCTCCTGAGGAAGTTGGGATTGAGCATGCTAAACAATCTGCAATGGACGATGATCGTGATTTTCGTGGTCCTGGCAGCTATTCATCTCATCTGCGTGGTCCTGAAGCCGAAAGTTCCCGGGCCCGGCGGTGAGACTTATTTAGCCTTCAGCCAGCGCCTGCGCACCTGGTGGGGCATGTGGCTGATTCTCTGCTTGGCCACCTTATTTAATCCGGTCGTATCGTTGCTTGCGGTGATGCTGCTATCTTTTTTCGCGTTAAAAGAATACTTCTCCATGATCCGCTCACGCAAATCCGAGCGTCGGTTGTTTCTGTGGGCATATCTGGCGATTCCAGTTCAGTTCTACTGGATCTTGATCGAATGGTACGGCATGTTTATCGTATTTATTCCGGTGTATGTGTTCCTGTTCTTGCCGCTTCCTCGCATGATTAACAAAGGAACAGCCGGGTTCCTGCGCAGCGTGAGCCGGGTTCAGTGGGGGTTGATGCTGATGGTGTTTGGTCTCAGCCATCTCGCGTATTTCCCGTTCGCCACGCCGCAGTATGGGGCAGGTCTGGTGCTCTTTCTGGTCGTTCTGACCCAGCTTAATGATATCGTCCATTATGCCGCTTCGTCGTACTTCGGCAACCGTAAAGTTGTGCCGACGGCGAATCCGTTCATGACGTGGGAGGGCTTCGCGTGCTCGCTCGTGGTGACGTCCCTCGCAGCCTACATCCTGGCTCCGTTCCTGACACCGCTAGGTTCTTCGTTTGGCTTGTTCGCCGGGATGCTGATTGGGTTGGGCGGCTTTATCGGCAGCACCACCATCTCTGTCCTGAAGCGGGATTTGCTCATCGGGGACGACGACAAGGCTCAATCCTTGAAGAGGAGCTACCTGAGCTTGGTCGACAGCTTAACGTATACGTCGCCGGTCTTTTTTCACGTGACGCGGTATTTCTTTGATTTCATGTAGGATGAGATGAAGTCCGGGCTGGACCTTAAGGCGCTGTTTTAACATGGCATTAACATTCAGAGCGTACAGTGAAGAAGCGTCTTTTAAAATCCGCATGACGTGGCGCTTTTGCCGTTTTCGTGCATGTTTAAGGAGGAACCAACCATGGTGACCGGCATCATTCTCATTATACTAACTTTGCTTCGTGTCCCTTCGGCTATTGTCTCGGGGCGCAATGAAGCTCGCATCAAGACTCACGGAGGCCTCGAATTCGGCAAGACCAACAGCCGGGCGCTGATCGTCGTGCAGTTTCTGATCTACCTCAGCACGATCGGTTATGCTTTCGTGGAGGATGTGCCCGTCGGCGTGCATACCTATATCGGTCTGGTCGTTTATGCGTTCGCGATGGCGGTGCTCATCTATGTCATCCGTACGCTGGGACGCTTCTGGACCTTCAAAATCTATATTGCCAAGGGCCACCAATTGATCGAAACTCCGCTATTCAAGCGCGTCAAGCATCCCAATTATTACTTGAACATGATCCCGGAGGTGCTCAGCTTCGCAATCATTTCGCAGGGCTGGGTCGTGTTTATCCCACTGTTCGTGCTCCATCTGATCACGTTGTTCAACCGGATTCGACTGGAGGAGAAGGTCATGAGGAAGAAGTTCCGGGGGTACAAGTAAGATTATTCTCGACATGAAAAAAGAGGCTTTTCCGAGGTATTAGCACTTCGGGAGAGCCTCATTCTTTTTAAGTCCACCATACTTCCTTAGGGTACGCCGAGTCTCCGAGATACACCGGCTCGCCGATTTTCGGAGTGGCGATAGGTACGCCTTGGCGTTCGGCTTCTGCTGTCGCACGGCGAATGGGATCGTTCCAATCATGCAGCGACAACGTGAACGCCGCCCAGTGAATCGGGAGAAGCAAGCCGCCCTGTACGTCCCGATGTGCCTGCACCGACTGTTCGGGAAGCATATGGATGTCGATCCACCGGGGATCGTATTGTCCGCATTCCATCAAAGCCAAATCAAACGGCCCATACTTCTCGCCGATCTGCCGAAAATGCGGACCATACCCGCTGTCCCCGCTGAAAAATACTTTACGTTCCGGCGACGCAATCACCCAGGAGCACCACAATGTGCCGTTCCGATTCGCAAGGCCCCGTCCCGAAAAATGACGAGCGGGCGTGCAGACGAGCTTCAAGCCGCTCCATTCCAGCTCCTCCCACCAGTCATGCTCGCTGATCCGCCCCGGCTCCACGCCCCAGCGTTCCAGGTGGCTGCCCACTCCTAGCGGGACAATAAAACGCCCCACCTTATCTTTCAACGCCTTGATGGTCCTATAATCTAAATGATCGTAGTGATCATGGGACAAGATCACCGCATCAACGGCCGGCAAATCCTCCAAATCAAACGGCAGCTGCGGGTTAAACCGCTTGCCGCCAAACGGAGGGACCGGCGTGGGCGACAGACCCAGCATCGGATCAAGCAGCAGGCGCTTGCCTCCGAAATGCAGAAGCAGGGCCGAATGCCCCAGCCAAACCACCATGTCGCGGTCCAGGCGCCCTAGCGTCTCCGGCGTCAGCTGCACGACCGGAAGCGGCCGATCCGGCCTTACTCGCGGGTTGCCCCGCAGGTAATCCCGCAGCACCGAAATCATATTGCCCGAAGCAGGCTGGGGTGGAGAAGCAGGTTCCGTGTACACAAACTTCCTGCCCTGCCGGTTCGGGGATTGCGCGTAACGCGCCCGCATTGCAGGGGAAGCCTTCCCGCCAAAGGCCGGGTGCAGACGAAGAAAGAGCGTAACACCGATGATGAGGACAAGTAAGATACCTAAAGCAATATACATGCAGGATACCGCCTTTTCCTATGTATAGAGTAGAGAAGTGAAGGATTCAAGCAGAGTATACTGCATTGGGGGGGCGATGCCAAATGGGGGAAGTATTCACCTACTTAAAAAAGAAATAGACCGCCCACTCACCAAGGAAACGGTCTATTTCTGATCGTACAGCACCAAGAAGGAAGCCGAACGCCGATAGGCGTCATTCGTGTGCAGAGCCGAGGATGTTAGCCGCATCCTTGGCTTTCTGTTTCTATTCTTGGTTTTTCTCGGCCGTTACCGCACCCAGCTCACGATCTCATCCAGCGCCTGTCTCGATTTAGGACGCGGCTCCGTTACGCGGTAGCCAAAAGCAGCGAAGCAAGCGATGCCAAACCGGTCGTCTTCCAGCAAACCTTCCTCCCGAAGAATCTGCTCTGCCTTGTCTCGGTCAAACCCTTCAATCGGACAGGAATCTACGCCGATGAGCGCTGCAGCCGTCAGCATGTTGCCGAGGGCGATATACGCCTGTTTACATGCCCAGTCGAACATCGCACGGTCGCTCTCCAGCAGCCGGAAGTCAGACTCTTGAAAAGTCTTGTAATTCCCCTTCAGCATCTGGTTCACGATCTCATCTGGGATGTGGTGCACCTCTTTCATCATATGGGTGACGTAAGGCGCGTCATATCTCAGATCCTTCATCGTCCGAGCCAAAATCACAACAAAATGGCTGGCTGTTGGCAGTTGCCCTTGAGCTCCCCAGGAGACGGCGCGCAGCTTCTCGCGGAGCTCCGGCTTCTGCAGCACAACGAATTTCCACGGCTCCAAGCCAACCGAGCTGGGTGACAAGCGAGCCGTCTCCAGGATGAACTGAAAATCATCCTCCGGAATAGCCCGGTCTGGATCGAATTTTTTGCAAGCATGCCGGAATTGATAAACCTCGAGAATCGCTTGTTTGAGTTCGGATTTGTCCATTTTAGAAATCAGGCTCATAACCGAAAAAATCACTCCTTCACCTACATAAAGTTGCAAACCTGCCGAACCATTATGTCCCGCAAAACGTCCGGTACGGCCGGTCGCTGGACGGCGGCAGCTCCGCGTATTCTGCCTGTTCCGGCGTATGGGCGAAAGGCTCGGCCAACACGCTCAGCAGGCGCTCCATCACGCTGTAATCATCCCGCTCTACAGCGGCTTCGAGCGCTTCCTCCACCCGATGGTTACGCGGGATGACCGCCGGGTTGCTGCGGCGCATCAGCTCCCGGGCCGCGTCTTCCGATTCCGGCTGCCCAACGAGCCGCGCCTGCCAACGCTCCAGCCAGCCCGCCCATTCCGGCGTGCACGCCATCGGCAGCTCCTCCATCCGGCTGAAGGTCAATGCGAGAAACGTATTGGTATAGTCGGCCTGGTGCTGATGCATCAGGCTGAGCAGGTCATGGATCAGGTCGGCGTCTTCCGCCTGTTCGCCAAACATGCCGAGCTTCGACCGCATCCCCTGCAGCCATGCCGCTTCGAACTGCCCGGCGAAGCCTTTCAGTGCTTCTTCGGCAAGCCGAATGGCTTGCTCTTCTTCGTCATGCAGCAGCGGCAACAGGCTTTCGGCGAACCGGGACAAGTTCCACACCGCGATGGACGGCTGGTTGCCGTAAGCATAGCGGCCATGACGGTCGATGGAACTGAAGACGGTCGCGGGGTCGTACGCGTCCATGAAGGCACAGGGCCCATAGTCGATCGTCTCGCCGCTGAGGGCCATGTTGTCGGTGTTCATCACGCCGTGGATGAACCCGACGAGCTGCCATTGGGCGATCAGGGCGGCCTGGCGCCGGATCGCCTCCCGCAACAGCGCCAGGTAGCGGCCCGCCTCGCCGGTGTCGGCGAGCTCGGCCAGCTGCGGGTAATGGCGCTGGATCACGTAGTCGGCGAGCGTGCGGACGTCCGCCAGCTCGCCGAATTGCGCGGCGTACTGGAACGTACCGACGCGCACATGGCTGGACGCCACGCGGGTGAGAATCGCCCCGCGTAAGTCCTGTTCGCGGACCACCGTCTCCCCGGTGGTCACCACTGCCAAGCTGCGGGTCGTGGGTATGCCCAGCGCGTGCATCGCCTCGCTGATGATATACTCACGCAGCATGGGACCCAGCGCGGCGCGCCCGTCCCCGCCGCGCGAATACGGCGTCCGGCCGGAGCCCTTGAGCTGAATGTCGAAGCGATCGCCGCTAGGCGTGATCTGCTCCCCGAGCAGCAGGGCCCGACCGTCCCCCAGCATCGTGAAATACCCGAACTGATGGCCCGCATAGGCCTGAGCCAGCGGCTCCGCCCCCGGCGGCAACTGGTTGCCGGCGAACACAGCCACGTTCTCCTCGCTTTGCAGCGCCTCCGCATTCAGCCCGAGCTCGGCTGCCAGCTTGTCGTTAAGCACAATCAGCTGCGGCGCTCGAACCGGCTTGGCCTCCTGCTTCGTGTAGAAAAACTCCGGCAATCTAACATAACTATTATCAAAATTCCATCCGGCATCCGGATGTGCGCTTGGTTCGTTCATCGCGTTCTCCTTCGTAATCGTCCTTGCAAAATCTGCTCTGATTTGACGCCTTTCCCCGTTAGGGGTTCATCCTTCCTACTCCATTGTACCGGACGGACGGGCCCCGCGAAACTTGGGATCCTTTCGCGCTGCGCTGACGGCTGGCCACCACACCTCGGTCGGGTATTCCGAACCCCCGATCCGGACTGGCTCCCCGATTTTGGGCGTCGCTAGTGAAACTCCCCGCAATCTAGCTTCTAAGCTGAGCCGGCGAATCGGATCATACCAACTGTGCATCGCCAACGCAAAAGTTCCCCAATGAATAGGAAGCAACACATTCCCTTTCACGTCTAAATGAGCTCGTACCGTTTGCTCCGGCAGCATATGGATATCCCACCACCGGTCATCATATTGGCCGCACTCCATCAACGTGAGATCGAAGGGGCCGTATTTGTCGCCAATTTCCTTGAAATGCGGACCATACCCGCTATCCCCGCTAAAATAAACCCGCTTCTCCGGCGTGGTAATCACCCAGGAGCACCAGAGTCCGCCGTTTTGGCTAAAGAGACCTCTCCCCGAATAGTGCCGGGCCGGCGTGCAAGCCAACTTCACGCCATGCAGCTCCAGCTCCTCCCACCAATCGTATTCGCGGATTCGAGCAGGCTCGACGCCCCACCGCTCCAGGTGGCAACGAATGCCCAGCGGTCCGATAAATTGCCCAACCCGATCTTGGATTCGCCGGATCGTCCCGTAATCCAGATGGTCATAGTGATCATGAGACAACACGACGGCATCCACCGGAGGAAGCTCGTCCAGATGGCCGAAGGGCAGCTCACGGTTGAATCTTTTGCCGCCGGCGATCGGCGACGAGGTCTGGCCAAACATCGGGTCTAACAGCAGCCGGGCTCCCCCGATCTGCAGCAGCAGCGCCGAATGGCCAAACCAGATCACCGTATCCTCCTCGATCTCTTCCATCGCCTCCCGATCGAGCTTGACTTGGGGCAAGGGCCGCTTGGGCTTCAGTTCGGGTCTCCGCTGCACATATTCGCGCAGCATCGTAAAGAAACTGCCGAGAGACGGTTTATATACTTTCGTTACTAACGGGTACTCGAACTTCGTTCCTTTATAATTCGGAGATTGTCGGTAGCGCTGAAGGTCAGCGGGCGACGGCTTCCCGCCAAAGGGCGGGTACAGCCTCCGAAATAGATCCCATCCAACGGCCAGAAGCACCACAAGAGCAATCAAAACAAAGAGCCACATCATCAGCCCCATCCACCTTCCCTGAACAAATAACATCCATGCAGGAAGGTTGTGCCAAAGTCGGGGGATTTATGCGACCATGACCGCGCTGCGACGGGGCTCCCCGGCAGGCAGAAGCGCGGGTTACTTGGTTGGTGGATCGCCGAGCCGAGGCTACACGCCGCGCTCTTGACGGTAGGCTTCGATCCGCTCCCGATTTTTCGCGTCGATTTGCAGGGAAATGCCGCGGCAGTTAATGACGACACCTTCTAAGTTTCCGGATACCGTCAACAGATCGTCATAGGAGGCGACGTTGCTGCTCCAAACCGTTTTATCGTAAACCTTCTCGAACTCCAACCAATCCGTAAACGCCGGCAGCCATGTCGAGCCATCCTTCGCGCTGAGCACGCCAAACTGCAGAATCGCCCCTTGCTTTAAGGTTCTCATGCCTTGCTCATCTGCAGGTGCTGGGTCAGACTCTTTCACTTGCATAGGTACCAGGAACTTCGCCTGCAGGATTTCATCCAGCATCTCGGCCTCCAGTACGTTGAGCTGCTGGCCTCGGGCCTCTGAATCGCCTGTTGGTGCATGCAGCGTCTGGAAGAACCGAATCATTGCCCGCTGCAAACTGGGATTCGATACGGGAATGCGGATCTCCGGCGTCCCTGTCCAATCCGGCGGCGGCAGGATTTGGTCCCGCTCGATTTCAATATGATACTGTCCGTTGTCTACAAGGACCTTGGATAACCCTAAAATATGAAGCTGTGCAAATGTCTTTAGCAGGTCTTCCCCGCCGATCGGCTGCATCTCCAACATCAGCAGCTGCTGTCGGAAATAATCCTCCGCATTCTCGGCAAATGCCTGCTGCGAGAACATCCATACCCGGTCCTCCTCATCCACGTAAGGATATCCGGTTGCCTGGTCGTACGCGACGTAAAGGGTTGGGGCGTTTTTTATTTTTTCATATAGCACGCCGAGGAAAGCCTTCATCCGCTCATCCAAATACACATCCGGGTAAGCCTCCTCCGCCTTAAACCGCTTCGCTGCATGCACCAAAAAAATCAGCTCCTGAATCTCCAGCCCATCCAGCTCTTCCTGCGAAACCTCCGGCGTCAACAGAAACCTCCGCCCGATCTCGTCTCTCCGTTCTTCGTTCATCTGGCACCCCATTTCCCCTATCGTTTGAATATAGTATAGCTTATATCGGTGTGGTGAAAGTTAAAAACTGGTACAATAATTTCAATGACGAAAGGAGGCAGGGTTCATGGATAATAACAACGATCATGGAAAACCCTTCTCTCATCCCGCCGATCCGCACGGCGCCAAGGCGCATTTCGATGCCAATGAACAAAAATTCCACTCCACAGGAGTACCCGGGTTGTGGCGACAAATCACCAATTTGTTGATTTTAGTTGGAATCATTGGTGTGATTCTTGTGATAAGCAGGTTTCTTTAAGAAGGAGCTGTGCTACCCGATTCCTTAGGGTGGAGAGGGTAGAAAAAGACTTTGAGGATTGTAGTCCCCAAAGTCTTAAATTATTTCTGTAGTTCCCTGCCTTTTCTTTATTCGCTCATGAACTTGGTCAATGCCAAGTATTATTTCCTCCAAGATCTTGAGGGTTAGCAATCTCAAGGGAATCTCACATTAGTCATTTCTCATATAGAGTAATTGAAAGACCTAGATCTCCCATAAGTCCTTCACCATATTCAACAATAATATTTCTGTCTGGAAACAATTCTTTTTTGCTCTTCTAGACCAATAAAATACCAAGATATCACCGAATTGTTTCAAAACTTTTTCATTATCCATAGACTCACAGTCTTTTCCCATAAAAAAATCCCCAAAACTCCAGCTATTAACCCATTGTTCTATTTGCCTTTTATTAGAATTGAATTGTGCCTCTAACTTCAATAACTTATCAAGTGCTTTATCCTCTTGAGTCTCGAAGAAATCAGCCAATAAATATATAACCATTGATCTCAATAATATTGGGACAGAGAACATAGGCCGTTGAAATAAAATCCTCAATATTATTACTGTTTGATGAATGATTAAATAGAGAAATTCCTCGTTGTTCTTTAAACTCATGAAATATCTGTTCAATTACGATGCTTCGGTATAATTTAATACCACTCATCTTATCACCATCCAAATAAATCCTTAATAAATTGCGGAACAGCCCCGTCCAACTTATATGGCTGGTAGAACTCTTTACCCTCAGGATTGACATTAATATGAAATGCCTTAACTCTATCGCTACTCAAATCATTACTCCATTATTTGTTAACCCATTAAATTGTTTTACGTTTAGTTCAGATGTATTGGTAGCTCACCGAATTAACGCATTCCCCGTCCCCTTAGTACCACTTTTAGCCCCCGTATATCTACCACCTATGCCGCCAGCCATTCCAAGNGCGAGTAATGCGACATATTCTGCTTCTTTCTGTTCGAAATACGCATCGACTAGTTGTTCTCTCGCCCAACTTGCTGTACCAGCATTATTGGTATAGGCACTCGTTCCTGTTACTAAACCGTATAAGTAATTATATTGGTTTTCATCCATGAAGGATCCAAAATCGTACCGTTCCCAGATGAAATCTTTATATACCTGATAGTATTTATTCTTCTTACT